>NZ_CP024084.1:900000-1144224 GCF_002895085.1 Chlamydia abortus | reverse complement strand
TTAAAACATTGTTCAGTTTGTAAATAAATCGAGATTTTTCATGTTTGTGAACACAAGATCAACCATTTTTCAACAGGATTTTTAAGTAAAAACGTTTTGGTTTTTTTCTAATCCATGTGGCAGTCTTTTTAATTTTGAGGTTTTTCATGTTGAGTAGAGATGATGAGTTTTCTTCAGAACAAAGGAAGAGTTTGTCTCATTTCGTTACCAACCTAGAAACAAACATTTTTGCTTTGAAGAATCTTCCTGAAGTGGTGAAAGGAGCCTTATTTTCTAAATATTCTAGGTCCACATTGGGTTTGCGTTCTTTGCTTTTAAAGGAGTTCTTAGAAGGTGAAGGGGGCGACTTCTTAGATAGTTCCAGCGTGGATTTTGAAGTAGGCATACATAAAGCAGCTGATTTTTATAGACGAGTTCTTGATGGATTTGGGGATGACTCTATAGGTGAATTAGGTGGGGCTCATCTTGCCATGGAAAGTGTTTCTATGCTGGCTGCCAAAATACTAGAAGATGCTCGCATCGGAGGGTCTCCTTTAGAAAAGTCTTCTAGATACGTGTATTTCGATCAAAAGGTGAAAGGGGAGTATTTATATTACCGAGACCCTATTTTAATGACCTCGGCCTTTAAAGACGTGTTTTTGGGGACGTGTGATTTCTTGTTCGATACGTATGCCGATTTGATTCCAAAAGTACGTTCTTATTTTGAAAAGATCTATCCGAAGGAATCCGAAGTCTCACAGTCTGCATATACCATTTCTTTAAGAGCTAAAGTTTTAGATTGTTTGCGGGGACTTCTTCCTGCTGCAACCTTAACGAATTTAGGATTCTTTGGTAATGGAAGATTCTGGCAGACCTTATTACATAAAATTCAAGGACACAATCTTACGGAAATTAGACAAATTGGGGAGTCTTCTTTAACCGAACTCATGAAAATCATTCCTTCTTTTGTGAGTCGTGCAGAATCCCATCATCACCATCATCAAGCTATGCTAAGCTACCGACAAACTCTCAGAGAGCAGTTAACAAGCTTGGCTGAGAAATTCCGTGGAGAAGCACAACCGTCTAAACAAACCGGAGTGCGCTTAGTTTATGGAGATCCTGAGGGAATCTATAAAGTAGCTGCAGGATTCCTTTTTCCTTATTCAGAACATACCTACGAAGAACTTATCCATATCTGTAAATCCATGCCTAGAGAAGACCTCATCCGTGTTTTAGAAGCAGGATCTTCATCTAGAGAAAATCGTAGACATAAATCTCCAAGAGGCTTGGAGTGTCTAGAATTCGGATTTGATATTACTGCTGATTTTGGAGCTTATAGAGATCTTCAAAGGCATCGCATTCTTACTCAAGAACGTCAATTACTCACGACAAATCTTGGCTACCATATTCCTGAGCAGTTGTTAGATACTCCTATGGAAAAAGATTTTAGAGAAGCTATGGAAAAAGCTGAAGAAGCTTACAACCAAATTTCCTTAGAGTTTCCAGAAGAAGCTCAGTATGTCGTTCCTCTAGCTTATAACATACGTTGGTTTTTCCATATCAACGGAAGAGCATTACAGTGGCTGTGCGAACTACGTTCACAAGTACAAGGACATGAAAATTATAGAAAAATCGCCATAGACATGGTGAAAGAGGTCGTCAGGTTTGATCCTGTATATGAATCATTTTTTAAATTTGTAGATGATTCTGAATGTGATTTAGGTAGGATAAAGCAAGAGTCTCGTAAAAGATCTTTCTAGTGATTTCTTAAATATAATCTTTGCGTTTACAGGAACCTTAGAGGTTGGTATTTTTATTGCTTTCGAAGACGAAGGTCATAAAATGAAAAACCTTATCGATAATAACTTAGTGAGATTTAAAAATATTTCCAAAACTAAGCAAGGAATCTTTGTGAACTTCAAAGTCAGAGGAGAAAAGGGAGGAGCATCTTTTACAGCTTCTATCGCCGTAGACATAGAATCTGCGGATGTCTCGGCTGGGGATACTTTAGAAACGATTATTGAAAGGTGTGCTCAGATAGGGGTTGCTGAATTTAAAAAGTGTGAGTTCCAATTTGAAGGAATCACCTGTTTGTAAACTAGTATTTCCTGGGTGTAGCGCAGCCTGGTAGCGCACTTGCATGGGGTGCAAGGGGGCGGAGGTTCAAATCCTCTCACCCAGATTTTTTCATATTCAACTTTTTAGTAGTCTCGAGTCCCCATATATTCTACGAGCCTTTCTAATTCTGAAGTGTCTTTTAGCCTATAGTGTTTAAGATGGTGTATTAAGGTAAGGCACTTGTCTTTGGAGCTATTTAAGAGGTCTTTTGCCGCATCTAGACCAAATAATAGTGCGTAGTTTAGCCCGACATCTTGATCATCTTGATGTATATCCAAAATATCATCTTTTATTTGAAAAAGCAGACCGAAAGTTTGAGAAAATTCCAGTACTTGTGGAACACATTGGGGAGTTCCTCCTCCAAACAACCAGCCGGAGACACAAGCAATTTCAAAAAGGGCTCCAGTTTTTTTATTAATAATGGATTGAACATGTTCAGGACCATGATTAGTGAAGAACATATCTTCATATTGTCCTCCTAAAACACCGTGGACGCCAAAATTTTTATCGGTGATATCAGAAATTATATCATAAGCACAATCTACTTCCTTAGAATCCACACCTAAAGATTTGAGTTTTTTTGCATTTAAACGAATGCGGGAATAGGCAGCAGGAATCAAAGCATAAGATGCTAATAAAGCAGAAGCTTCATCGAAAGCTTTATGTACTGTAGGGCGCCCACGACGCTCATCATCGTCATCCATACAAGGAAGATCATCAGCGATTAATGTGGACGTGTGTATGAATTCTATAGCTAATGCAGAGTCTAAGACATCTCTGCCCATACCGAGACCTTTAGCCATCATACAGACTAACATAGGGCGAATGCGTTTACCACCGCTGGTTAACGCATATTCTACAGGGGCTCGTATAGAGAATCCTTTAGGACCAAACTCATCTAAAGAATTTTCTATCCCAGTTTCTATCATTACGCGGTAAGCTTCGAAAATATCCATAACGACCATAGAATTTGCCCTAAACCTAGATAACTTTTCCGGGATAAATTTTTGTATGGGCTGGAATGCACTGCCCAGGATTAATCACAGTATTGCAACCTACAGAAACGTTTTTCCCAAGAAAGGCACCGACTTTTCTTAGTTGGGTATCTACCCGACCTTCAGCACAATGAACAGAAATATTTTTCCCATCAAGGCGAAAATTGGCACAACGCACACCTGCACCGAGATTGACTTCAGAACTTAATACGGAATCTCCAATATAAGCGAAGTGGCCAGCTTTGGCATAATGACCCAAATAGGCTTTTTTTACTTCTGTACAGTGTCCAATAACACAACCTGTACCTGTAATCACACTTCCTCGTAGATAAGCTCCGTGACGGACTTCTGTTTGGGGACCTATGATGCAAGGACCTACAATATAGGCTCCAGATTCTACATAAGCTCCTTCAGCGATTTCTATGCTTTCTATATTTTTTAAAAAAGCTCCAGATTCTACAGTTCCCTGAATTCCTGAGAACACATGAGAGGATAATTTTTTATCTATTAATGCTAAAATATCCCAAGTATAATACGCTTCTGTAATGAGTTCAGGAAAAGAAAAATCTTCAGGAGAGAATAAAACAGATGCGAGTATCATGGCAGGTCATAGCTTTTTAGGATATTGTCTAGTTATGACGATTTAGTGACAAGGAGTAATCAAAAGCTATTCGAAGCATAGGGAGACGAAGATTCTTCTTTGGATTCTGGAGGTAGGTGATCATTTTCTGAAAATAAATAACCCACACCGCGAATTGTAGAAATTTTAGAACCATAAGGCCCGAGCTTTTTTCTTAAAGAAGCGATATGTACATCGACATTTCGCGCTATAATTTCTTTGGTGTTTCCTTTTATTTCCTCAAGCAAGTGTTTTCTTAAACACAACTGACCACGATTCATGAGGAGTTTTTTTAATATTCCAGCTTCTGAAGGAGTTAGATGGATAGTTCCCTGAGGTGAGTCTATAGAAAGATGTAAAAGATGGAACGTTCGATCACCAAAAGATATGGATTCAGGAATGGCATGTTCGAAATGATGATGATTGCGTAAAAAAGCACGAATAACAGCGTCGATAACTTTGACTGTTATGGGGCGTAGTAGATAACCGCTCGCACCGTTATTCAGAATTTTTACAATAGCCTCTTCTTCAAATGCATCAAATAATACAACTAAATCTGTTTCTGAAGAGATTTTACTAGAAAAGATAGATTCGGGGAGAAGTAGGTATTCACAGAAAATTAAATCAGCTTCAGGCGTATCAGTAAGAGTGGAGGAGATAACGATGTTATACTCTACATTCTGAGCAAACTCTTTGAGTTGCACAGATATACTGCTGTCTTCAGTAACAAATAATATAATTTTATCCGTAAGCATGAGCAAACAAGGTAGGCTATATTATTTGAGTAAGTAATACAAAATCTTTTATTTTTCAAAGACCCTTTACAATTTTTTAATTTTTTTCTGATTAAAAATAATTTTGCATAAAGGCAACCCTGTATATATAATTTAACTTTAACATGTTAAAAATTAATTAAAAACGACGGTTTACAAAAGCCGGCAGAGGATCTGATGGTTCGCTATATACTGTTTTGCGTATTTTTTCTTTCATGCTTTGCCATGGGAGGAGGTCTGTATTTTTTATGTTCCTCGCACAACCCTTCAGTGACATCATCAGAAAGTACACAAGCTGCAGCGTTATGGGTAAATGGTCAAAAAGAACAAGTAGAGTCTTTTTTACAACGTTTGCTCCCGAGCCAACAACGCCAGTGTCTTCTTTGTTTCCAAGGATTTATTCTGCAGAAGCAGAAAAACATGATCCAGTCAGAGACAGTCTTTTCTAAGATTTATAACGAAGTAGAAAAAACGCAATTCTTATTTAAAGAAGAGGTGATAGGAGGGCGTATTCTTAATGCTTTTTTCTCTGAGAATATAGAACAAATGGACGTGTTAGTTGGTACTTTGTCTCAGCAGTTTCCTAAGTCTCATTATCTTCCTTTGTTTGAGTTTCTTTTAAATTATAAGCAAAAGCATTTTGATCAAGCTTTGCAAGCGTTATCAGTATGGAGAAATCAAGAAAAGAATACGGAATTTTCATTATTAGATTTAAACATCCAGCAATTGGTTTCAGACTTCTTTTTAGGGAATATAGAAGCTCATTGCTTGATAGAACTAGGCGATTTTTCTGCAGGAAGAACCATTCTTAATCGTATCATTGAAAAGTTACTAAAAAGAGAGTGTGATTGGAATTCTGAAGTTTACGATTATACTGTGTTAATGCTCAGTAGGAGTTACTTTTTAGAATTACAACAGTCGAACTTCTGTAAGATTTATCCAGATTACTATGAGATGATTCTTTTTTATAAGAAGAAAGTTCACGCTGTCGATCAAAGATCATATGAAAAATTTATTCCTCAAGAGGAATTGTTTTCGATGCTTGTAGAGCATCTTTTTGTTGTTCCTCAAGAACGTCTATCTCCTTTAATGCAGATCATTAAGCATTGGGAACGTTTTTATTTTGATCCTAAATACGATTTGGTCATACGTCCTTTAGTAGACAAGTTTTTTTCGGATTCTGAACGTGTGACTCAGATATGCAGCTCGATTGTTTCTTTTGAGATCGAATCGCTGAAAAAACGACTTGTAGATACCTTGGGAACCCTTCTATCGGCACACGTACAAAAGGTACAAACAACACAAGCGCAACAGACGCTTTCGATATTAAAAATTTTAGATGCAGATTTATGGGTGAGTGAGAAGTTGATCATCTCTCCCGAGGTTCTTAAAGATATTATTGCGAATGATGATCTCAGTTACACGAATCTAAGAAAGTATCTCAATCTCTGGGAGGAGATACAGTCTTATGACATAGACAGACAACAGCTTGTACATTATTTAATAAAAGAAGCTAAGCAGTTATGGCATCAGGGAAATTGTGATGATAAGGCTTTGAATTTGCTCCATCTCATTTTACAGTTTACTGACTATGATATAGAAAGTGAAAACCTTGTGTTTTTATTTATAAAGCAAGCGTATAAGCAAATGTTGTCGGGACATGCGATTACACGTTTATTGAAGTTAGAGGATTTCATAACAGATGAGGGGTTAACTCCTATAACCATAGGTGAAGAAGAGATAGCCAATTTTTTAGCCGATGCAGAATTCTTATACATGCAAGGTGAGTATCATAAATGTTACTTTTATAGCTTATGGCTTACCAAAATTGCCCCCTCACCATTAACCTACCGTTTGTTAGGCTTGTGCCTTTTTGAAAATAAGAATTATTTAGAAGCTTGGGATTGCCTACATGCTTTACCCTCGAATGAGCGTTTGTATGATGCTAAAGTTCAGAAAGCACTAGCATTATGCCAAAAACATCTACCCAAAGATCTCGAAACTAGTTATAAAAAGGGGTAAAATGCATAGAGTTTATGCTTTCGTTAAGCCCGGATGTTTCTCACCTTCTTCATGATGTAGTTCAACAGCAGATTGTTCTACCTTTAGACCTAGCTTTTGCGAAGCACCATATCTCTGCAGAATCAAAAAAAGCCTTCGCCTTTCTTGCGATTTCTTCTGCTCTTTGGCGTTGTGGTTATCCCTTTCTTAGTATAGAAAATGAACGTCTGTTCCCCTCAATATCCGGGATTTCTGAAACGTTGTTTTACGAATATTTTCGGGCTCTTCCTCACGATGTTTTGTCGTCGTTGTTTGTAATAGAAAATAATAAAATCTACTTAAAATCTTTATATACAGTTCGTGAGAAGCTTTTTAAAAAACTTTCTTTGTTGTCACAAGCTACTAATCGCTACAGCCTGACGACACCAACTCTACCGAGTTTATCTCAGGAGCAAAATAAGGTTTTTCACAAAGCTGTGAACAGGTGTTTTTCTTTGATCTGCGGTGGACCTGGAACAGGTAAGACATTTCTCGCTGTACAGATCATCATCGCATTAATTAAGCAGTATCCTAAAATTCGTATTGCTATAGTCTCTCCTACAGGAAAAGCCACCTCGCATATCCGTCACATACTCTCGAAACATCATATTTCTGAAGCCAGTGTCACAATTCAAACAATACATCGGTTCTTGCAAGAACATGCTTATCACCAATGTACTTCTTTTGATTTATTGCTCGTTGATGAAGGGTCTATGGTGACATTGAGTCTTCTGCATAGCTTAGTCAATACTTTGTCAGGAGAAAATAAACGAGGGGAAATCCTTGCTGATAATTTAATTATATTGGGAGATGAGAATCAACTACCCCCTATAGGTGTTGGCGCCGGAAACCCTCTGCAGGATTTGATCGTCCGTTTCCCTGAAAGAGCTCTACATCTTCATGTGTCTCATAGAGCTAAAACACATCGAGTTCAAGATTTTGCTAAAGCTATTTTAGAAAGACAAGCCATTCCCTTTACGCCTCTGCCTCCTATGCTCACTGCACTGTCTAGGATTAAAGAGGCATTTATACATACCCCTTCATCTCAAACGCAATTGTGCGTTTTAACACCTATGCGCCATGGTCCTTGGGGATACCTACGCTTAAATGAACTGATCTTTCATGAAATACAAAAAACACATCCAGAGTTGCCCATTCCTATTATGATAACAAAACGTTATGAAGCTTGGGGACTATTTAATGGCGATACGGGGTACCTTTGCCCAAAGACGCAAAAGTTATTTTTTTCTCATTCCCGCGTTATAGATGCTAAAGAGTTTTCCTATTACACCTATAACTATGCTATGTCCGTACATAAAAGTCAGGGAAGTGAGTATGAAGATGTTATTGTTATTCTCCCTAAAGGGTGTGAAACTTTTGATATTTCTATTCTTTACACAGCCATCACACGTGCTAAGAACAACATAGATGTGTGGGCTGACCGAGAGACATTGTATAAGATCATAAAAAAACCCCATAAGTATACTTATGGGGTAGATCGTCTTCCTTAGAGAAAGATCTTATAAACTTGTGTAATCTTGAACAAGATTGAGTATAGAAGACATCAGTAAGAAAGCACCAATAATAAGAGCAGCGTGAGGCCCTAATACAGCAGGAGCAAAACGAGCAAACAAACACAGAACTTCCGTGACTAAATCGACCAAATTGCATAGTAAGGAGAAGAATTTCTCTCTTAACGTTGCACGACGTTGAATAAGATTCTCAGCAGAAGGTTCAAAGTCTGTGAAACGTAAAGTGCTCACGATGCTCACAATGTCATCAGCAGCGCCGCAAGCAGAACTAATTGCAGATAAGCTGGTAGTAATACCGCCTAAACATTTCGCATGTTTTCCTAAACTTGCCAGTTTCAATTCGGAGAAGAAACACACGCCTCCTATGGCTTTGGAAGCCAAGCGCGTCACTTTACTTGCAATAGCAAGAGGTGATCTTAGCACACGACTCGCAACGATTTCCGTTGATCCGTCGGGCTTGCGTATGCTTTTTGCAGCTATTTTGAAACTTCCTTTGGAGTCTACTTCATAGAACATAGCCCCTGTGACAAGTTGAGAGAACAGGGCGACTGCGTCTACACAGTTATTGAGGCCGGAAGCTATCCCACACGCATGTTCTAAGGTAGTCAGTCGTGTTAGAGTATCTTGTTTTCCGGGATGTAACGATGCTTTAGCAATGATTGTAGAGGACTCTAAAACTCCAAATATATCTCCCAGTAGGTTTACACTATTATGAAATGTCGCAGCATTTAGTCGAATCTGATCACAGCACGCGGTTAATGTGGGACTTAAAGGAGTATCAGATAGAATGGGACAACATCTACTAAAGCAGGAAGAAGTCATAATTACCTATAAATTAAGATTATATTTTTGCATTAGCTCGTAGGGTAGCGCGTGATTTGATACGAGCTGCTTTATTGTGTTTAAGAATTCCTCGTTTTACAGCTTTGTCAACTACGCTGTAGACTAACTGCAATCCAGAAGCAATGGAGGTCTGATCACCAGCTTTTAAAGCTGCTTCAAATTTTTTCATCATCGTCTTTGCTTTTGACTTAAAACTTTGATTGATCAAACAACGTTTTTGCGAAGTGATAATACGTTTTTCTGCAGAAGGTCGTTTTTTTGGACCGCCCTTTTTGGTTGTTTTCTTGGGTGCCATGGTTACTCCAAAAACAAGTATTTTTTATTTGAAATAGTCAACCTGTCTTAACACTTGAGTTAAGATTTGATAAGTGTGGTACTATGTTACAATCAGGGTGAGATTGTAAAAGAAAGAACAATAAAAAGAAATAAAAACAGAGGAAATGGACTGTATTTTATGGGAGAGATAAATAAACTTTTATGCAAACATAAAAAATAGAATTAATCTCACGATTTTTTCTAAAAAGACTCGAAAAGTACAGCCCGCTTGATGAGTTCATGAGACAAGGATTAGAATTTTTATGTTGTTTGTGAAAAAAATTTTTCACCCGATTGCTCGGTATCATAACTACCTCTTCCCTATAGTTGCATTTCTTCTTCCCCTCGTTTGTCTACCTTTTTTGTCTAATTCTCAAAAAAAATATAGCTACTTCGTTTTTTCTATTATTTCCTTGGTTGGGTGGTTTTTCTCTATTGGACTCAGAGAAAAGCAGTTAAAAACAGCAGCGGGTCAACTTTTACAGACGAAAATTCGTAAAATTATTGAGAAAGACGAGGGGTTAAGAAAAATATGTGAATCAGTTGAAGAACGTCAATACGAGAGTCAACAATTAAGGTCGCAGAATCAGAAACTCCTGAATCAACTACTTCACGTTCGTGGAGTGTTTATGAAAACCAAATCCGATATGCAGAAATTAGAGGGGTTAGTCGCGCATTTAAGGGAAGAGAATCAATGTCTGCAGTTACAATTAGATGCCTTATCTCAAGAATGCCGTGAAAAGGAAGAAGAGAGTCGGGAATTAAATCGTGAACTTGCTGAAGCTTTAGCTTATCAGCAAGTACTGAATGAAGAGTACCAGGCGACTTTTACAGAGCAGCACAACATGTTGGATGTGCGACAAGTCTATATTGGAAAGCTGGAATCCAAGGTGCAGGATTTAATGTGTGAAATTCGCAACTTGCTTCAGCTGGAATCGAATATAGTAGAAAATCTTCCCAGACACGCTATAGCGACTTCGCAAGAATTGCCCAAACAACTTCTTTCGGAGTTAAAAAAAATCGCTTTTAAAATGGAAAATATAGAAGCGGCATCTTCCCTAACAGCTTCGCGTTATATACGATCCGAATCTTCTGTGTATAACTACTCCTTGGAATGTCGTCAGTTATTTGATAATCTTAGAGAAGAAAATCTTGGCATGCTTTTTGTGTATGCTCCGCAATCACAAAGAGCCGTGTTCGCCAACTCTTTATTTAAAACTTGGATGGGATACGGGGTAGAAGATTTTTTGAAAATGGATAAGGACGTAGTGATTTCCGGTTTACCTCAATGGAAGGCCGATCTTCGTCTTTATGATCGGCAAGAGCGATCAGGAAAAATAATCATCAAGACAAAAAACCATGGTCAAATTCCTTTTTACTATTGTTTAACTATTTTAAATAAAGGCCCGTTACACAATCATGTTTTGGGTGTTCTTTATCCGGTGCGTATAGATGCTCTTCGTGGATAGACCTATCATCGACCATGCTGATTAAAAATCCCTAGATTTCCTATCTTTCTTTGGCTAAACTGTTACCCAAAGGCTAGGGCCCTATTATTTTGTTGCAACCCAATAATTACATGCTCATGAATACACAAAATGGCCAGGCTATGGAAGCGGCTCATGAAGAAGAAGCTCAGAAAAAGTTAGAAGAACTTGTTTCTCTGGCTAAGGATCAGGGCTTTATTACTTACGAGGAGATCAATGAGATCCTTCCCATGTCTTTCGATACGCCTGAACAAATCGATCAGGTGCTGATTTTCCTTACGGGAATGGATATTCAAGTCCTGAACCAAGCCGATGTAGAACGACAAAAGGAAAGAAAAAAAGAAGCCAAAGAGCTAGAAGGCTTAGCCAAGCGTACAGAGGGGACTCCTGATGACCCTGTACGTATGTATTTAAAAGAAATGGGTACTGTTCCTCTGTTAACTAGAGAGGAAGAGGTAGAAATTTCTAAAAGAATAGAAAAAGCTCAAGTGCAGATTGAACGGATTATTTTACGTTTTCGTTATTCTTCAAAAGAAGCGATTTCTATAGCACAATATCTCATCAATGGAAAAGAACGCTTTGATAAGATTATTTCAGAAAAAGAAGTCGAAGACAAAGCGCATTTTTTAAAGCTGCTGCCTAAGTTGATCAGTTTGCTTAAGGAAGAAGATGCGTATCTAGAGTCTTTGCTGTTAGCTTTAAAACAAAATAATTTATCGAAAGAAGAGACTGCGAAATTAAACGAAGATTTAGAGAAGTGTCGTATTCGTACTCAAGCTTATCTGCGTTGTTTCCATTGTCGTCACAATGTGACCGAAGATTTCGGTGAGGTTGTCTTTAAAGCATACGATTCTTTCTTACAATTGGAACAGCAAATCAATGATTTGAAAGTTCGAGCAGAAAGAAATAAGTTTGCAGCAGCAAAACTCGACGCTGCTAAGCGTAGATTATATAAGCGAGAAGTCGCAGCAGGAAGAACCCTGGAAGAGTTCAAAAAAGACGTGCGTATGCTGCAACGTTGGATGGATAAGAGCCAGGAAGCGAAAAAAGAAATGGTCGAGTCTAACCTGCGTTTAGTGATTTCCATAGCTAAAAAATATACAAACCGCGGCCTTTCCTTCTTAGATTTGATTCAAGAGGGGAATATGGGCTTGATGAAGGCTGTAGAAAAATTTGAATATCGCAGAGGATATAAATTTTCTACTTATGCCACATGGTGGATTCGTCAAGCTGTTACACGTGCTATTGCAGATCAGGCACGGACCATCCGTATTCCTGTGCACATGATTGAAACTATAAACAAAGTTCTTCGTGGTGCTAAGAAATTAATGATGGAAACCGGGAAAGAACCTACACCAGAGGAATTGGCCGAGGAGTTAGGATTAACCCCTGATCGGGTGCGGGAAATTTATAAAATTGCTCAGCATCCAATTTCTTTACAAGCAGAGGTTGGTGAGGGAGGCGAAAGCTCCTTTGGCGACTTTTTAGAAGATACAGGTGTGGAGTCTCCAGCAGAGGCTACAGGCTATTCTATGCTTAAAGATAAAATGAAAGAGGTGTTAAAAACCCTTACGGATCGTGAACGTTTTGTTTTGATTCATCGTTTTGGTCTTTTGGATGGCAAGCCTAAAACACTAGAAGAGGTGGGTTCAGCGTTTAATGTGACTCGAGAGCGTATTCGTCAGATTGAAGCTAAGGCTTTAAGAAAAATGCGTCACCCGATTCGTTCAAAACAATTGCGAGCTTTCCTCGATCTTTTAGAAGAAGAAAAAGTCTCGGGTAAAGCAAAGAACATCAAGGGAAAATAACTCGAATCATTGTATAACTTTTAGGTGTTACCGCAGAATCGTATCAGCTAATTATTCCAGATTTTCGTGTATGGGCGCGTCTTGGATGTTCTCCAGAGGAACGGCATTTCAAGCAGCCCATTTTAGTTTCTATCATCCTTTCTTTCTTTCAAGAGCCCTCTGTTTGTGTTTCAGATGATCTTGAGGATGCGTGTTGTTATGTTGAAATCACTTCTTTAATAGAAGAAGTGGCCTCGAGTAAGCCTTGTGCTTTAGTCGAGCACTTATCTAAGATTTTAATGGATGCTTTAGAAGCAAAGTTAAAAGACAGGGTTTCTAAAATAGATTTAGAAGTGCGTAAAGAACGCCCTCCTGTTCCTAACTTGCTGCAGCCCATTTGTTTTAAGATAAGTAAGGAAATTTCACTATGATAACCAAACAGTTTATTTGTTTGTCTCTAGGTTCCAATTTAGGCAACCGTTTCGAAAATTTTCGTAGAGCGTTCTCTCTTTTAAAAGAGTTGGGGATAGAAGATTTACAAAGTTCCATCATTTTAGAGACAAAGGCTTTATTGTTGCCTAACTCACCAAAAGAATGGGACTTGCCTTTTTTTAATTCCGTACTTATTGGCCGGACGGCACTATCTCCCAAACAGTTATTGTTAGGGATAAAACAGATAGAATGTCAGCTAGGTAGAGATTCTCATGCCTTGCCTTGGTCTCCTAGGATTCTGGATATAGATATTCTGTTATATGGTGATGAAAATTACCAACAAGATGACATCACGATACCTCACAATAGGATTTTAGAAAGACCGTTTTTACTTTCTCTTGTCGCGTCGTTATGCCCTACAAGAAAACTCCATCAACCGGATTCTGAATTTCATTTAAAAACGTTTGGGGAAATCGCCCATTGTCGACCTTGTCCTCAAGAGATTATTCTTAATAGCTTTTCTCCTACGACCTTTTTAATGGGAATAGTTAATGTTACGGACAATTCCATTTCTGATGGGGGATTATACATTGATCCTTCTAAAGCTGTTGCTCATGCAGAGCAATTATTTGCTCAAGGGGCTTCCGTGATAGATTTTGGTGCGCAAGCAACCAACCCTAAAGTTAAGCAGTTGATTGACGTAGATCAAGAGTGGGCTCGTTTAGAGCCTGTACTCAAGCTTTTAGCTGAAAAATGGTCAGGACGTATGCAATATCCAGATGTTTCCTTGGACACATTTTACCCTGAGATTATCAGGAGAGCCTTAGAGATTTATCCAATTCGATGGATCAATGATGTTTCTGGGGGCTCTAAGGAAATGGCGGAGATTGCAAAAGATGCGAATTTATTATTAGTGATCAATCATTCCTGTTCTCTTCCCCCACGTGCGGATAAAACGTTAGCTTTTACAACATGTGCTTCCGACCAGTTGTTAAGTTGGGGAAAGAAGCAAATCGAAGCTTTTGTTGCTTTAGGCTTGAGCGAAGATCAAATTATTTTTGATCCAGGCATAGGTTTCGGGACGACTTCTATACAAGCATTGAACGTATTACATAGAATGGAAAAATTCCGAGAGCTGGGTTGCTCTACGTTAGTAGGTCACTCAAGGAAATCGTGTTTCTCTTTGTTGGGAAGATATGATGCTAAGGATCGTGACTGGGAAACCGTGAGCTTATCGGTTTTGTTACAGCAGCAAAGAGTGCATTACTTACGTGTGCATAATGTTGAAGCAAACCAGAGGGTCTTATCCGCAGCAGCATGGCCTGGGGTTTATGTGTAAAATACTCGGTATAGTTGCTTGTGACCCTCAGGGAGTCATAGGAAAACAAGGCAAGCTTCCCTGGAACTATCTTGAAGATATCGAATTTTTTTCCAAAACCATAGGAAATGATGCCCTAATCATGGGGAGAAAGACCTTTGAGGGTCTTCCTGATAAGTATAAGAAGAATCGGAAGATTATCGTCTTCTCTAGGAAGTATCATGAAAGTGTCGAGAATGTGCTATGGGTATCTTCGTTAGAGGAATTTCGTCGTTTAGAACAACTTTCTTCTGTTTTTCTTCTTGGCGGAGGAGAACTGTTTTCTTTATTTTTAGAACATCATATGGTGCATGGGTGTTTCATCACTCATATTCACCAGTGTTATGAGGGTGATGTTTTCTTCCCTTTATCTTTAGTGCAAGGGTGGAAGAAGACTGTTTTAGATGAGAAAGAGAATTTAACATTTTGTTTTTATGAAAATTTCGCCGATTGGCACTCGTAGAGTCCATGTTCATGATGATATTTACGAAATTTTAGAAGAGTCTCTTCCGCAGTTGGCGGAGAATTCGATTATTGCTTTATCTTCCAAGGTTTTGAGTCTTTGTGAAGGTGCTGTTGTCGATGTAAAAACAACAACCAAAGAAGCATTAATTAAAAAAGAATCAGAGGCTTATATTTATTCCGAGCGTCATGATTTGTATCTCACTAAGAAGCAAGGAATTTTGATTCCTTCAGCGGGGATTGATGAGTCCAATGCTCAGGATTGCTATGTTTTATATCCGCGAGATTTATTAGCTTCAACAAATGCTTTAGGTAAATGGTTGAAGGATAGATACCACTTAGAAAATTTAGGAGTGATCATAGTAGATAGTCATACGACACCCATGCGTCGAGGTGTTTTAGGATTAGGATTATGTTGGTATGGATTTTCTCCTCTATACAGCTACGTAGGGAAGCCTGATTGTTTTGGCCGCCCCCTACGCATGACGCAAATGAATCTTTTAGATGCTTTAGCAGTGTCTGCTGTCCTATGCATGGGAGAGGGAAATGAACATACGCCTATAGCGCTTATAGAAGATGCGCCTAAAATTACTTTTCATTCTTTGCCTACGCTACAGTCTGATTTATCCATATTAGATATTGATGAAGGAGAGGATTTATACGGTCCTTTGCTTCGTTCTGTGGCTTGGGAATCTCTATAATTTTAACTTTTGGGAGACGTTAATGAAACCTTGTTTGGATTTATTAGATAAAAATATCAATCAGAAACATATGTTAAACCATACTTTCTATATGAAGTGGTCAAAGGGAGAGTTAACCAAAGAGCAGCTAAAAGCCTATGCTAAGGATTACTATCTCCACATTAAAGCTTTCCCTCGTTATCTTTCGGCAATCCACAGCCGTTGTGATAATGTAGAAGCGCGTAAGGTACTTCTTGATAACCTTATGGACGAGGAAATAGGGAACCCCAATCATATAGATCTATGGAAAAATTTTGCTTATGCTTTAGGTGTGACTAAAGAAGAGTTAGAAAATCACGTCCCTAGTGCAGCAGCTCAAAAGAAAGTCGCTATATTTCTACGCTGGTGTTCTGGAGATTCATTATCTGCGGGTATTTCCGCTTTATATACTTATGAAAGCCAAATCCCTGCAGTTGCAGAGACAAAAATTTCTGGATTAAAGCAATATTTTGGTTTTACCAATCCTGAAGATTACGAGTACTTCTCAGTACATCAAGATGTTGATGTAAGACATGCTCGTCAGGAAAAAGAGTTAATAGAAACGCTACTGAATAACGATTGCAATAAGATTTTACAAGCTTCTCGAGAAGTTTGTGATGCTTTGTATGACTTTTTAGATTCTTTCTTAGATGAGAAAGATTCTTGCTCAACCACTTCTATGACTTCGGATTCCCAACATTCTTCATGTCGTTGTAATTGCGGTCATTAATGAGCTTGTTTCTCCTTCTCTTGATTCAATCAGGAGAAGGAGATTAAACAATTTAAGCTACAGGTTGCATAGCAAGCTCTTCTTTCTTCTCTTCAACAATAGTTTTTGGTGAAGCAGTCACTTCAAGAATACGTTTTTCTAATTCTTCGAGTAATTTCTTATTTTTCTTGAGTTCTTCACGAACAGCTTCTCTTCCTTGTCCTAATTTACGATCTTGATAGTTAAACCAAGATCCCTTTTTCTCTACGATATTATGTTCTACAGCCAGATCTAAAATGCATCCTGCGGAAGAAATACCTTCGTTAAAGAGAATATCAAATTCTGCTGTTTTGAATGGAGGGGCGAGTTTATTTTTAGCCACTTTGACTTTTATCCGGTTCCCAAGATCGAAGCTTTCATTACCTTTGATTGCTCCTATACGACGAATATCTATACGTATTGATGAGTAGAATTTTAAAGCGCGTCCGCCTGTTGTTGTTTCGGGATTACCAAAACTTACACCTATTTTCTCTCGGATTTGGTTAATGAATATCGCACAGGTTTGACTACGTGCTAATGTTGCTGTCAGCTTACGTAATGCTTGAGACATCATACGGGCTTGTAAGCCTACATGTACATCACCAATATCGCCTTCGAGTTCACTTTTAGGAACCAAAGCGGCTACAGAGTCTATGACGATAACATCAACAGCTCCTGATCTTGCGAGTAATTCCGCTATGCTTAAGGCATCCTCACCACAATCGGGTTGGGAGATCATAAGATCATGGATATTCGCTCCTATCAGGGAAGCGTAACTGGGATCTAAAGCGTGTTCTGCATCGATATAAGCAGCCACACCCCCCATTTTTTGCGCATTGGCCACGATGTGAGTGGCGAGCGTCGTTTTCCCTGAAGATTCAGGGCCAAAGATCTCAACGATTCTGCCTTTTGGAACACCTCCGATGCCTAATGCTAAATCTAAAGATAAGGCCCCTGTTTTTATAGTAGAGATCTCATGAGATGCGGAGTGTTTCCCTAGACTCATGATAGATCCAGAGCCAAATTGTTTTTCAATATAGGCAATTGCTGCTTCTAGTGCTTTTTTACGATCAGGTACATTCATTTATATAGGTGCTCCTTTTTTCCACACTTTCTATGCAATAGTCCTGCATTTTGGACTTTGAGAGAAGAATGGGTAAGCTTCTTCTCGTAACTCAGCTAAGAGATGTCAGAGTGGTGATTTTTGATGATAGATGTATGCTTGGCTTTTCTTTTGATTTTTATGGATAACCCAATTTTTCACACCAGTCAAGATAGAAAGCAGTTGTAAATGTAACATTTTCTGTATCTGTAGGTTTGTTGCAATTATTAGGTAAAAGATTTTTCGTGGTTCACCTTGACAGTGGATTGTCATCATACACAGAGGGTGTGTTATTGACAATTCACAGATTTTTCAATGAGAAGACAAAGGTATAGGGAATAAAGAAGTAAAAAATGACTCGGAAATATTTATGAAGACCTTTCTGAGAAAAATATTAAGCTAAAAATACTTGAGATAAGGGCATGTCATGAGATTCTCTAGGAAGACTAGCGGTTTTTTGTTCTTTAAATCCTACGCCTATGGAGATAAGGTGGGGGTATTTTGCTAACCAACGATCATAACAACCACCGCCATAACCCAGGCGGTAGTTATCCTCATCAAAAGCTAAGGCAGGAACAAGAACATGGGTGATCTCTTGTGGTGAGATATGGGGTAAATCGAACTCAGCGAGACGCAGGGGGTGCACGATTTTTGTAAGGTCGTTTAGCGAAGGCACCTGGACGGGCGTCAGTTCATGATTGTCTATTTTAGGTAGTGCTAGTGAGAAGTGTTCAATCAGAATCTGATTGGCCAAATTGATGTTCACTTCTGATCGAAAAGGAACAAAGGAAAGAACACAACTGCTTTTGGGGAGAAGACGAACAAAAGAAGCTATGGCCTGAGAGGCTTGTGATAACCGAGGTTCTTGTATAGATTGTCGTAGTGAAGAAAAAAATTCTCGTTGTTTTTTCTTATCAGTAGTTACGGAAGTGTCCATAGCTAATTCACTAACGGTTTGCCATCTTGATAAGGGATTTTTTTAGTTATCGTTCCTGAAGATGTGAAAAATACTGCTGTGCCATAACCTTTATCTATCTTAGAATAGGGGTGCCGATCTCCAGGGCGGAAATATTCGCCTTTTACAAGCAACTCGTTATCATATTCTTCAGTAGCCATGATCTGCCCTTCAGGATAATACAACGTTAACAGGCCTGATTTTTTATTATTTATTAATTCTTTACAGCTTTCTAGAGATCCATTCGGATACCAAGTCTTTACAGGGCCTTGTAAAATGCCGTGATTCCATGTTAAAAGGAGTTTAGATTTTCCAGAATCGGGATAGAAAAATAGCTCTTCACCATGTTTTATGCCTTCAGATAATGTGTAGGTTTGCAGAACTTGATTGCCGAGACTATCAAATACAGTCACGTTTCCATGAGGCTCCCCACGGACGAACACCCGTGTTTCTACGATAGAGTGTTTGCCATAGATCGCTTGTGTTCCGTTGCCGTTGGTGATTTCAGAAAATATTTGATGAGTTTCAGGGTCTAGGTAATAGCCTTTTAACAATAGACCGTTATCGTATTCTTCTTCCGAGAGCACAGTATTAGAGCGTTCTTCATAGCGTATGGATACACTGTGCTTTTCTCCATCTTGATATGTCTGTTTTTTTAGTAGAAATCCTTCAGATGTATACGTGAGGAAATCACCGTGAGCGCGGCCTTTATGATAAGAGCACTCTTTCCACACTTGACCATTAGAATGGTAGTAATAGGAAGTTCCTTGGAGTAAACCCTTGTCATAATTAATAGCAGCTTCCAGTATGCCTTCGTCATTGTGTGCTAGAGTCGTTCCGTGGAATAACCATCCGGATTCTGCTGAAGGATGGAGATCAGCAATTCCTCCTATGACTTCTGCTTGGATTTTGATTTTTCCATTACTATGCCATTCTCGGTAACGTCCACAAGCGCGGTTGTTCACGCACTCAAGATACTGTTTTAATTGTCCGTTGGGGTGGTAGGTCGTCAAACAAGAGACATTTTCTCCTCGTGCGTTTTTATACATACGCATGACTTTTTGATAAGGTTGAGGAGAGAGAAAATCTACCTTAGCATATTTTTTTAGCTTCTCTTTAGAGCAAATGGTCTCCGATAAGCCATTCCTATCGATGATGTTAATTCCTGTTAGTGTAAGTTTCTCATAAGTTCCAGAGGCATACCCTGGAGTCATACAAGCACAATATAGAAGAAATAAACATAAAAATTTTCTTATAACCATCGACTTATAGCCTCAGCGTTTATAGACCACACCTGATTGTTTAATGGTGTAGTGTGTTTTGTCATTTCCCAATGTGTAAAGAAGGCCAAAGGCGCTTTGGGGTTATTGACATCGAATAAATAGAAAAGTTCTTCAACATTATCACTATCAGCTTCTACGGGATTTTCCAGACGTAGGGATATCAGATCATCGGAAATTTGCCCGATAAACCATATCACCTGGTTGTTTGATGAGAGAAATAGTTGTTTCCTGCACCACACTTCTTTACTCTGAGAAATCAAGGAATTTTCTTTGAGGGAGGCTAACCGATCTTGTTCCCTACCTAATAGGCGGATTTGCTTATTTGCTTGGAGGAGTTCTTGGGGATGGATATTTTTGTGCTGTCGTTTGAGGTGCTCATTCTTGTTCTTGATAATGTCGAATTGATCTTTCATCAACTTTAAGGTAAGAATGTGCGAGTTGAGAGCTTCCCAGCGCTTTGTTGTCCGGGCATGTTTATAAACAATCCCTATAATAGGAAGGCAGCTAACTAAACTCAAAGCAATAAGCGCACAAATTAAAGACCATTTTTTCATAGGACTTCCTGGGAAACTATAGTGAATTGTAACTCAAAAGTGTGTCCGCTGGATGGTGTCTGCATGATGTTAGAGAGTTTAGGGTGCATAGATATTTTGCGGAGGAATTCAGACACGTCTTCAGGATTTCCTTCTCCCTTGACAGAGATATTTGCTTTGTAGGGTAGGGTAGGATTTTGCTGCGAAGGAAACGATACCAAGGAATAACAGAAGTACGAGAGTTTCACCGAGGGGGTATTCTGCGACATCGCAGACAGAAATAGCATAGTTTCTTTGCTTGTTGGAATTGTTGGGAGGTAGGGGTACTCAGAGCAAGAATGCGAAGATACAGCAGTACGCAGAGCTTCTTCTATACCGTGAAGAGATTTAGGAATGTTGGGGATTTCCGGACAGACTAAAGCAAAGTGTTCCCGCACGCGGTGAGAGAGAGAGGCGAGTTTTAAAGTAGAACCTATACCTACGATTACCGAGGATAGTAGCGCCAGTTTCCCTATAACCAGAGCTGAGCGTTTAAACCAATGCTTGTGAGATTCTGAACAGTTAAACACGGGATTGTAGGGTAAGACAAGAGTGTTTCTCGAGGCACCGTGATATGCCGTGGTAATGGCGTCACCGTAATTTGCCCATGCTTCTTCCTCTAAACCAAAAGTTGGCGTTTGGTAGGAAATCAAAGGGAGAGAGAGTTTGTGTTCTAAAGATTGTTTTAGTGCTTCAGGAACATGTACGGTGTGGATAGCAGAGAGTTCTATAGAGGGATAAGTTTCTTTTACGTAATCTAGCGTGGTTAAAATATTCTCGCAGTTGTTCTGAGCATTGCTAAACGACCTAGAGACTAAAACGGCGCCATTTTGGACAAAAAGGCATGAGGTTTCACAAGAACCCACATACACTAAAAAATACGCGGGAAGCGCTTTTAAGGGAGTCTGCTGCACAAGAGAGAATATGTCTGCAGGTTGGCAAGATATTCTATCAGGAAAAATACGCGCTGTATGCAGAAGGGCGACCTCGCGTTCTGCTGTAGCTTTTTGAGTTATCCACAGAGTGACGGGAGTTTCTCCGGATTCATTTCTTGTTCCTAATCTAGGAGCAACTATTAAAGAATTCCAAGGGAAAGGCGCGTTAGTTTCTAAATCTGTTAAAGCTAGTTTTAAAATATTATTTTTATTTTTTAATGAGGAGAGCGAACTTCTAATTAAACTATCGGTTCCTCTTAACGAAAACGTGATAGACGATGTTAAATATTTTTTTGGCAGCAACCATTCTTGGTCTTGAGAAATATGTTCGCAATGGGAAACTATCCATCCTTTACATGTTTTCTGCAAAATTGCTATTTTAATAGTGTTATTTGTATCTAGGGTCACCCCTATGTGGTATATGGGCAGTTTAAAATCCATAGTACGGTGTTCTTAAAAAATAAAGGTAACCATTTTAAAGAATAAATGGCTGTTTTTCAAGGAAAACACATATTAATTGTTTATAAAGGGGAAAGGAATGTTATCTTATTTTTTGAAAGCAGCTATTAATGTTTATAGTTTTTTAATTTTGGTGTATATTCTTGCCTCTTGGGTTCCTGAATGCCACAATGCAAAATGGTATCAATACGTATATAAATTTGTAGAGCCTTATCTAGCTTTATTCAGAAGATTTATCCCACGGATTGGCTTTATCGATATTAGCCCTTTAATTGCTCTGCTTTGTTTAGAGGCTGTTCCTTTTATTGTGTTGCGAACCCTAAGGTTTGTTGTTCTTAATATTTTTCAGTCTCCATGGCTCCTTCAATACATATAGGAAATATTTTATTAAAATCTCCTGTGGTTTACGCGCCTCTTGCAGGCTTTTCTGATTATCCTTACCGAAAAATGTCATCGTTTTACGGTCCCCCCGCGCTCATGTTTTGTGAGATGGTTAAGGTAGAGGGTGTGCACTACTCTCCTGCGCGAACTCTCAAGCTTTTAGAGTATTCTGAATCTATGCGTCCCATAGGGGGGCAGCTTTGTGGTAGTAAGCCCGAAATGGTTGGAGAGGCTGCTAAGGTTTTGGAAGGCCTAGGCTTTGATCTCATCGACTTAAATTGTGGTTGTCCTACAGACAGGATCACAAAAGATGGCAGCGGGTCAGGATTGTTAAAATCCCCAGAACTGATTGGGAAAGTTTTGGAGAAGATTGTAGAAGCGGTCTCTGTTCCTGTGACTGTAAAAATCCGTTCTGGATGGGACGGTAGCAATATTAATGTTGAAGAAACAGTACGGATTATAAGAGATGCTGGCGCAAGTGCTGTTTTTGTGCACGGAAGAACGCGAGCCCAAGGTTATGTGGATCCTAGCAATCTTGAATACATCGCGAGAGCGAAAGCTGCGGCCGGCAAGGATTTTCCTGTATTTGGGAATGGGGATGTTTTTTCTCCAGAAGCAGCTAAGCTCATGTTGGACTCCACGCAATGCGATGGTGTACTTGTGGCCCGCGGGACGATGGGAGCTCCTTGGATAGTAAGACAAATAGAAAGTTATCTTACGAGCGGGACTTATCAAAAAGTGCTTTTTTCTCAGAGAAAACAGGCGTTTATTCAGCATCTGCAGTGGGTGGAAGAATACTATCAAAGTGAAGCAAAGTTTCTTTCTGAAACGCGGAAACTTTGCGGCCACTATTTAATATCGGCTTCTAAAGTGCGGTTTCTTCGCTCGGCTTTATCTAAAGCTACCTCAGTGCAAGAAGTCTATCAGCTGATTGAGGATTATGAAGAAGCTGATGATGAGCCTGGGGAGACATCCGATTTGAATAAATGCTGATTTAATAGTTTGGGCAATTGGAACATATCCACAGGTTCTGGGCCAATAATCGCTGCAAACTTATCGTCAGGCAGCAACATCTTTTTATTCTCAGGGGATTGTAGATTATGGTCCTTGATGTATTGCCAGACTTTCTTCGTGGCTTCTCCACGTCCTAAAGGTTCTGGGCCAATCATCAGCGCTAATTGAGGCGAGGGTGTAAGTAATGCCCCGGCTTTAGGGGTTTTTGGCGTCTTTCCTTCGCTTTTCTTTTTTTTAGTCGTTGTTTTCGTCGTTTTGCTGCTGGATTTTGTAGTAGCTTTTTTCTTCCCTGTTGTTTTCTTTTCGTACGGCGTTTTTGGAGTTCCTGTGTACTTTGTAATAACAGCATCTATGGTATTGCCTATCACACTGCAGTCAGGATATTCTGAGCAAGAATAGAATGTTTTATTATAACGCGAACGTTTCTTTAAAATTTTCCCTGAGCAGCCCACAGCAGGACAGGGAAGGGTTTCTTCTTTTTCTACTTCCTCGCCTTTCTTATGAATGGAAATCGTTCCACGACATTGAGGATAGTTTAAGCATCCTAAAAATGTGCCAAAACGTCCGTGGCGGACTTTCATATCTCCACCGCAAACAGGGCAAGGGCTATTCCAAGGTGTATCAACAGCATAATCGTCTTTATTGAAAGCAAGTTCTTCTTCAGAAGTTTTAAAGTCGCACTCAGGGTATTCGGAACACCCGTAAAAATAACGATTTTTTGCCCAGATTTTCACAAGTTTTCCTTTATGACATGCAGAACATGTGATATCGGTGAGCACGCGAGGGATCACAGCTTCTTTTTCTGCAGCAGTAACTACAGGAAGAAATTGGTCCCAAAATTCCTTAAGAAGTAATTTCCAAGACTTTTTATTATCAGCAATAAGTTCTAGCTCATCTTCCATAAGAGCTGTAAAACCTATGTCCATAATCCGAGGAAAGTTTGTCTCAAGAAATTGCGAGATAATTTTTCCGAGTTCTGTAGGGCGTAAGCGCTGATTTTCCTTAATAGTATACTCACGACTTTGAATTTTATTCATAATCGTTGCGTACGTTGAGGGACGACCAATGCCTGATTTTTCTAACTCTTTTACTAAAGACGCTTCTGTAAACCTTGGCAAAGGTTTTGTAAAAGCTTGCTCTGCTGAAACCTTTTCCTTATCTAAAACGTCCTGAGCGTGTAGTTGAGGAAGCGAGAGATTTTCTTCTTCGGTTGTATCATCATCGAGTTTTTCTTCGTATACTGCGAGAAAACCTTTAAATTTCAATAACGATCCAGAAGCACGCAAATCTATTTTCACATTCGTTGAAATCGTCATCGCTAACGTATCGTAAATCGCAGGATTCATCTGGGAAGCAACAAAACGTTTCCAAATCAGAGAATACAGCTTGAGTTGATCATCGGAGAGTTTCCCTTCAAGCTTATCGGGAGATAAATGGATATCTGTAGGGCGAATAGCTTCGTGAGCATCTTGAGTCATCTTTTTCGTGGTGTAGACATTAGGAGACTTCGGAAGGTATTCTTGTCCAAATGTGTTGTGTATATAATCTCTAACGTTACTTAATGCCTCGGGATCAATACGTACAGAATCTGTACGCATATAAGTAATTAATCCTGTGGCATCTTCGTTATCTAACTCAACACCTTCATATAAGGTTTGAGCCACTGACATAGTTTTAGAAGAAGAAAATCTGAAATGACGACTTGCTTCTTGTTGCAAGGTGGATGTAATAAATGGCGGCGCTGCATTACGTCGTTTTTCTTTCACTTCTACGCGAGTCACTCTGTAGGCAGCATCTTCTAACAGCGCAACATAATGTTGTGCTTGAGCTTCGGATTGAATTAATAAAATTTCATCTTCGGTTTTCCCCTTAGGGAGTTCTTTTTCCCACTTTTTCCCTTCGGCAGAATATAGGTGGGCCCAGAATGTCGTAGATGTTTTAGGATCTTGGAGGAAAACACGAATATTCCAATATTCAGTAGGTACAAAGGCTTCGATAGCTTTTTCACGATCAACCACCAGCTTGAGAGCTACGGATTGCACGCGTCCTGCCGATATGCCCGATCTTTGTTGTAGCTTACGACTTAAAATAGGAGAAATTTTGTAACCAACAATACGATCTAACAGGCGACGGGCTTGTTGCGCATTGACTAAAGCCATATCGATTTCTCGAGGATGCTTTAATGCCTCATTCACAGCACCTTTGGTAATCGCATTGAAGGATATCCTTTGGATACGCGTATGTTTAGGCAGCTGATTGGCAATATGCCAGGCAATCGCTTCTCCTTCGCGATCGGGGTCAGGAGAGAGATAAACAATATCACAACTGGAGGCTAATTTACGAATTTGACTGATAACTTCTTGTTTATCAGGAAGAATTTGATAGTCAGGTTCGAAATCCTGTTCGATATCGATACCAAATTCCTTTGCGGGAAGGTCAACAACATGTCCTAGTGATGAAGCAAAAATAAAACCTTTCCCTAAGAGTTTTTGTAAGGTTTTAATTTTAGCGGGAGATTCCACTACGATTAAGGATTTTTTCATTTATATTAATGGCGAACTCCGCATTTTACTTGGAGTAAAACCGCCTCTCCTTTTTTATTGTTTTTATTCCCTATCTAAAAAAAATCCTCATGCAAGCAACGATTATTTAATGCAAGCTTTCACTACGGATACGTATTTCAGCTCACTTTAAATAACGGACAAACTAGAAACTTTGACAATAACCTGCTTATATGAAGAGGAAATCTTCAAAATAAAGAAGGGTTATAAATAGGTAATTTTATTTTTTCTCTTAGAAGAAAAAATCACTGACTATAGAGACTTTCATGTCTTTATAATTTCTATAATTTGTAAAGCTTGACCTTCATATAAACATATAAAAACCGCACAACTCAAATTCTTCAATAGAGATTAAACCAGAGGGCCTGGCATGTCCTAATCGTTATTCAGTATGAAGTAGATTCTTTTCAAGGGAATAATGTAGTACTTAAGAAATATAGCTCTAAACGAAAAGTTTAATAAGAATCCTTCGTGTTTTTGAAAGTTGAAATGATAAGAAGCAAATCTTACATCTAACGAGAAGATATACTCAAAAAATGTTTATTGTTGATTTGTTAAAGTTTTTGATTTTAACAATAGATAAGAAGAAATTCTGCTAGCATGAGCATCTTAGAAATATGGAACTAAAACGTGGAAAAGTTTGAGTTTTTAATTCCTCCAAGAACTTTGGAAAATGACCTCCTCGATTTGAACAAACAAGGAATACTCGCTGGGCCCGAAGAATTAAAACCACCTTTTTTACATCGTGCTCAAGACATTCTTGATCACGCTCCTGATTATCCCACAGCATTCCCTCCGAGATTACAAGAGATTTTTGATATTCATCCTACACATTTAGAAGTCATATATTCTAATGAAGGGATGGATGTTTGGGAGGCGGGGTGCACATGGATAACCAACAACCATGTCACCATACAGCTACGCAAACATCTACGTAAAGCTGCGCGTTGGTTATATATGTATTCCAAAGAAGAAATTCTTTCTCATGAAGCCGTACACGCTGCACGTATGAAGTTTTATGAACCTATGTTTGAAGAGGTTTTAGCTTATCAAACCTCACCCAAAATTTGGCGACGCTTTTTAGGACCGTTATTTCGTTCCCCGGGAGAGAGCTACTGCCTATTTTTCTTTGTTCTTTCTGGCTTAGGGTTAGCTTTATGGTCTCCTTTAGCAGGTCTTGCCTGTATTCTTGCTACGCCTGTGTATTTCGGGACTAGATTATTGATCGTACAGAGCTATTTTCGTCGTGCTATGAAGAAAATCCGTAAAATGCTCGGGATTCCTCCTTTATGGGTAATGCTAAGACTTACAGATGCTGAGATTCGGATGTTTGCAACACAACCGATTCCCGTTCTTGAAAAATATGCCAGAGAACAGAAATTAGAAAGTGTGCGCTGGCAGCAAATCTATGTAGCGTACTTTACCTAATGACTAAAATGTAAAACCGCTTTACATTTGCGAATGGACTTTTCTTTTATGAGCGGGGAGAATTTTTAATTGTGTTCGGTATTTCGCTACCGTGCGACGGGCACATTGGATGCCCTGCTGTGAGATACGTTCGCTAATATCCGCATCAGACAACGGGATAGTTTCAGAAGCTACCCATTGATGAATCCATTGTAATATAGTTTCTTTGGATTGGGCATCACTAGGACTGACAGCTCGAGGGAAGAGGTGTTTCAGAGGTATGATGCCTATAGGGCCTGCCAGTGTCTTATTTTCTATAGCACGAAATATCGTAGATTCATGATAGGGCAATTCTTCCGATAAAATTTTTACCGACAATGGTTTCGGGCAGGACGTTTTGCCCAGGAGAAAGTTTTCCTGATGCGGAAGGATTTTCTCAACAATAGAAAATAATGTTTGTTCTCGTTTTCTTAAGTTTTTAATCAGCCATTTAGCAGAAAGAATTTGCTGTGTGAGGGACTTTTTTTCCTCTCTAGGCAGCTGTTCATAAATATGAAATACCTCGCGATTAAGTTTTATGGGAGGTAGTCCTTGGGAACTGATTTGAATCTCCCAAACCCGATCTTGTTTAGCGACATAGACGTCAGGAAGCGCGGGTTGTATATTGGAAGAGGAAGCGTATCCCTGGGCAGGGCACCACGGGATTGTGGTTAATGCATTTTTAAGAGCATATCTTAAGTTTGAAGGGGAGCAGTGACATTTCTTTGCGATACGAAGGAAGTCACAGTTAATCAAAAGAGAGTAGTGCTCTTTGATAATCTTGTAAGCAAGATCATGTGGAGAGCCTTCTAAATGTAGAAGCCAATAATCTTGTAGAGATGGAGAAGCAATGCCCAGAGGATGGAAATGTTGAATCGTTTTCCATACTTTATCAATGGTCTCTAAAGAAACTTCAAGTTGTAGCGAGAGTTCTTCGGGAGAAGAAAGAAACAACCCTTGATCTGAGAGATTCCCTATAATGTGCTGAGCAATAAGCAGATCTTCAGAACGATCAAAAGTTTGTTGAACCTGTGTGAGAAGATGGGAAAATAAAGATTCAGGACGAGAATAGGAAGCATCCAAGGAAGAGAATGAAGAACAGGTTGACCATTCTTCCTCCTCTAGAGAAGAGATATCAAAAAATGGATTATGAATGATTTGTTGGAGTATATAGGAGGAGAGCTCGGTAATCGGAGATTGTAATATTTGCAATCCCTGCTGCATACGCAGCGAGGGAAGGTAGTGAAGAGAAAGCTTTTGATGGTGTTGAAGCATACCTAATGTACTTGAATCAAGTAATCTCTAGGGATTTCCTTAAGAAAACGACTCGGTTTCATGACACGCACTGTGCCCCAAAGAAAACGAGTTTGCGCTGCTGTTAAGTAAAGGAGATCTTGGGCTCTAGTGATTCCTACGTAACATAGACGTCGTTCTTCTTCAAGATTTTCATAACTACTTTTAGAGTTTGCATGGGGGAAAAGGTTCTCTTCTAAGCCAACAACAAAAGCTATGCGGAATTCTAAACCCTTACCATTGTGAATTGTCATGAGATTTACACGATCTGCGATCAGTTCGGTGTCATCTGTAGAACTTTTTAAAGCAAGATCGTCTAGGAAGTTTTCTAAGGTTCCATCTGTATTTTGCTGTTCCCACTCGAAAGTTTTTGACGCGAGTTCGTCAAGATTGCTTTTCCGATCTTCGAAAGTATCAGGATCTTCCTTTAATACTTGAAAATATCCCGTGATGCGTATTGTAGCGACAACAAACTCATTCAGAGGAAGGGTTGCATAAGCATGTTCGAGTTGTTGAAAAATACTGAGATACTCTCTCAAGCCTTCTTGTTGTTTCTTAGAGAGTTTCACCTCTTGAGTTTGTAAAACGTTGTTACATGCTTCTAAAATCGGCAAGTTATTTGTGAGAGCATACTCAATTAAAGAGGAAATCGTAGAAGGACCTAGCCCTCTCTTAGGAAGATTGACTGTTCTATCAAAAGCAACCACGTCGGATTTCGCAGTGAACATTCTTAAAAAAGCCAAGATATCTTGAATTTCCTTACGTTTATAAAATGAAAGACCACCAAGAATTTCATAGGGAATGCGTCTACGTAATAAAGCATCTTCGAAAGTTCTAGATTGGAAGTTTGTCCTATAAAAAATGCAGATATCGCTAAGGGGAATCTGGGACCTTCTATGTAGACGGCTGATTTCATCAGCTACAAATTCGGCTTCTTCTTTATCTGTTTTGCCCAAGAATACACGGATTTTTTCTCCCGGGCCTTTTACGCTGCGGAGGTCTTTCTTCAATCGTGAAGCGTTGTTTTGAATTAGAGCATTGGCAGCATTCAGAATATTTCCGTAACTGCGGTAGTTATCTTCTAAGCGAAGAACAAGAGCTCGAGGATAATCTTTTTCAAAGTTTAAAATATTATGAATATTGGCCCCACGCCAAGAGTAAATAGATTGGTCGGGATCTCCCACAGCAAATATATTTTGATGTTTCCCCGCGATCGTCTGAGCCATTTTGTATTGTGCGTGGTTGGTATCCTGATACTCGTCAATTAAAAGAGCTTTCCATAATTCGCTGTATTCTTTTCTAACCTCAGGAAATTCTTGAAATAGTCTGACGGTAAGAAATAACAAATCATCAAAATCTAAAGCGTTGGCTTCGTGTAAACGTTGTTGGTATTCTTTATAAATAGACACCACGGGATCGATATATTCTTCGGGATCCAAGTCCTCAGGGGAAAGCAAACGGTTTTTTGCTTGTGATATATGATATTGTATGGAACTGCTTAGAGTTTTCTTTAAATTAAATTTTTGTAAGCATTGTTTGAGCAGTTTGTCCGTGTCACTTTGATCATAGATAATAAAGTTATTTTCTCTATTTAATGCTTGTATAGACCTGCGTAAAATAAACACCCCTAAGCTGTGGAATGTGCATACCATAGGAATGTCGGAACCATGCGCTTGAGGGCATAAATGTAAAATACGTTCTTTAAGTTCTTTCGCTGCTTTATTGGTAAAAGTTACTGCCAGGATTTCTTTAGGGGCGATACCTTCGTTAATGAGATGAAGGATGCGGCAAGTGACTACACGAGTTTTTCCTGCTCCGGCTCCAGCGAGAACTAAAATCGGACTGAGTGGTGAAGTTACTGCGGCGATTTGTGCTTCGTTTAATTCTGAAGTAAGCATAGTGGTATCCTAATTCAATAGCTTCTGACTGAAAAAAAATCAGGATCCCTGAAGCTAAAATAATCTAAGAAGGTTAATATACTTTTATTTTCAAATAATAAAAGTGGGTGGTTTATGCAGAATGCTTTTACTATAGACCAGCTTCCTTTGTCTTGGCAAGAGCAGCTTGAAAATGAATGGTCTCAACCCTACATGTATAAGCTTAGGGAATTTTTACAGTCAGAGTATTCGCAGAAAACCATCTACCCTGCAAAAGACAATATCTTTACTGCATTAAAAAGCACACCTTTTGATTCTGTGCGTGTTGTTATTCTTGGTCAAGATCCTTATCCTGGAGAAGGACAAGCACACGGATTAAGTTTTAGTGTTCCTCAAGGTGTGCGCTTGCCCCCGTCTCTTGTGAACATCTTTAGTGAATTACACGCAGACGTGGGAGTAAAAAATACTACGGGATGTTTACAGTCCTGGGCCGATCAAGGGATCTTATTGTTAAATACTGTATTGACTGTGCGCGCTGGCTCTCCTTTTTCCCATGCGGGTCAGGGATGGGAGCAGTTTACTGACGCCATCATTACCAAGCTCATAGAAAATCGCTCTCATGTCATTTTTGTTTTATGGGGAAATGCTGCAAGGAAAACATGCGATTTGCTTTTTCGTTCCACACATAAACATGCGATTTTAGCCGCTGCGCATCCCTCCCCTTTAGCGGCACATCGTGGCTTTTTCGGTTGTTCGCACTTTTCAAAAATTAACTACCTGCTTAAAAAGCTGAATAAGCCCATGATCAATTGGAAGCTCCCATGAATGAAGGTATTCAAACGGTTTCTTTTAACAAGACCCACCGACTTACAGCGAAATCTACGGTGAGTTTAGAAATGCCTGTAGCTACACAGAAACTTCAAGGAAAAGAAGGCATGCCAGCAACGGCAAGTTTAGAAGCAGATTTTTTAAGAGCAGAAGCTATACTTGCAGAGATGCGAGAAATTCGCGGCTGCTTAGAACATTCATTGGAAACGTTAATTCCTAGAGACTAGCTGTTTCTCTAACAGGTCTTGTAAATAAGGGGCGAGCTTTTGTAAAGCCTTAGCTCTATGAGAGACTTGATTTTTTATATCTTCGGAAAGTTCAGCGAAAGTCTGTTTGTAGTCATATTTTAAAAATAAAGAGTCGTAACCAAAACCAGAAGAACCTTTTTCTTGATGGCTAATATAGCCTTCACAAATCCCACGAGTCTTAAAAAATTTCCCTTCAGGTGAAGCAAGTACAATACAACATTCAAAGTAAGCAGAACGGTCTACAATGCTTTCTAAAGATTGCATTTCTTGTAGGAGTTTTTTTCTGTGGTCTTTATCACAAGCATCTTCTCCGGCAAAAGTAGCGGATAGCTTTCCAGGAAGTCCATTTAATGCAGGGACCATGAGCATCGTGTCATCAGCAATTACCCAAGAGTTCAGTTCTCGTGCTGCGTGGAGACCTTTTGCTAAAGCGTTTTCTTCGGGAAGAGAACCTACTTCTTTAGGAGCGTAGTAGTTAGGGAAATCTGTTAATGAGAAAATGTCAAAGCTTCCTAATTGTTTTAAAAAAGTCTTGGTTTCTCGTATTTTATAACCGTGGGAGCTAGCAATTACTATCTTCATGGGTTTCTCCTTAGCAAAAGGGAAAGAGCAAATAACTAACAGTTTCTGTTTCGTGTGGTATTACATGAGTAATTTTGTCGAGTGTAGTGCCTTTCGCGATTATATTACAAAATAATCGAAATCGGCGCACCTATACAACTATTAGCAAGGTTGCATAAAGTTATCTTTTTTGCTAGCAGTACTTAACCAACATGCAAACTATCAAAATGTTATTTTTATAATCAGATAGGTTTTATGAGACTTATACGCTCATTTTTAATTTTATTATGTTTATTTCCTTACTTAGGGTTCTCTCAAGTGTCGGTGGGACTAGACCGTATTTTTAACGATGAGCCGTATCTTTCTTGGATTCGTGGTAAGAACATCACATTAATATCTCACCATGCTGCTGTTAACCAGGAAGGGAAAGACGCCCTATCTGCTTTTCTAGAACATCGTGATCTATGTTCTTTGAATGTTCTCTGTACTTTAGAACATGGATATTATGGAACTGCACCGGCAGAAACTCTAGGGACAGCTCCTAGAGTCCCGGGATTACACATAGTTTCATTATATGGTGTTAAAGAGGTTCCAGAGCATGCTGTGCAGGGGAGTGATGTATTAATATATGATGTGCAGGATATTGGCGTGCGTTCTTATACTTTCGTTACTTCCTTGTTGCATCTGGTGCGTGCGGCACAAAAGTATAAAAAAAATCTCATCATTTTAGATCGCCCGAATCCTATGGGTGGTAAGATCGTAGATGGCCCTATGCCGCTATCTCAATCGGAGTATGCTCCTGAAATTCCCTATTGCTACGGCATGACCCCTGGGGAATTGGCACTTTTTTATAAAGCAAAATATGCCCCCTATGCTGAAGTGTCGGTAGTCCCTATGCAGGGATGGAAGCGCTCTATGACATTTTCGCAAACAGGATTAAATTGGATTCCTACTAGCCCACAAATTCCTGATCCGCAAACGGCATTTTTTTATGCAGCCACAGGGATTATCGGAGCCTTGTCTATATCCAGTATTGGTATAGGCTATACTCTGCCTTTTCGATTGATAGGTGCTCCTTGGATGGATGGGCATCTTGTGGCTAAGAAACTCAATGAAGCGCGCTTGCCGGGAGTCATATTTTATCCTTTTTGTTACGAACCTTTTTTTGGCAAATATAAAATGGAACTTTGCTCGGGTGTTTTGCTTGTCTTAGATAAACCTGGAGAGTTTCTTCCTATGGAAACGCAAAGTACAATTTTAGGCACCTTGAAAACTCTTTATCCTAAACAGGTGGAGAATGCCTTTAACGCTTTAGAGAAAATTCCTTTGCGAAAAAACTCTATATATCGTTGTTTAGGCGAAGAAACTTTTCTACATATCTGCCAGAAAGAACGCTATATTATTTGGCCGTTAAAAAGGTTATGTAATGAGGGGAGAACCAAGTTCCAAAGTATACGTAAGCCATTCTTAATAGCTGATTATGGTGAAGAAGAGTAATTTTTTCTCTTGATTCCACTGTTTGACAGGAATTTTTGTTGTTTCTATAAGCGACCTTATAGGGGCGCCTTATTCCTGGAATCTAGGGAGACGTAGAAAGAACGTGTCTAAAATATTCAAGAATCGATTAGAAGGGCTGAGCGCGCTAAATCGGGGAGTGCGTGCTTTAGCTAAAGCCGTAATTACAACTTTAGGTCCACAAGGGTCTTGTGTTGTTATCAAAAAAGATCGCATGTCTCCTTATGTCACGAAACACGGCGCTTCTATAGCTAAAGAAGTGACTTTGACGGATGCTTTTGAACATACGGGTTTGAAGCTTGCTAAAGAAGCCGCGCTGCAAACAGAAATGCAGGTAGGAGATGGATCGACTACCGCAGTTGTATTGATAGATGTGTTATTTTCGTCCGGATTGAAAGGCGTCGCTGTTGGGTTAGACCCTTTAGAGATCAAACAAGGAATATCTCTTGCCGGGGACATGCTGGATAAAGAGCTTTCTAAGCTCGCAATTCAGGCAGATCCACAAGAAGATGTGTTACAAATAGCTACAACATCTGCAAATAATGACGCCTTGATAGGAAGATTAATATCTGAGGCTATAGCTACTGTAGGTATAGAAGGTGTGATCTCTATAAAAGAAGGGACAAATAAAGAGACAACGCTAAAAGCCACTACTGATGTGAGTTTAAATGCTGGATATGTATCCCCTTATTTTATCACCCATCCAGAGACGATGGAAGTGGTCTATGAAAATGCTTCCATCTTGTTATGCAATCAGACGCTATCTTGTCTAAATCAAGCATTTATCCATTTTTTAGATCAGACTTTTCAGACGAGTAAGAATCCTTTAATTATCTTTGCTGAAGATTTTGATCCCCAGCTTCTTTCTATTTTAATTGTGAATAAGCTTAAAGGGGGGCTCCCTCTATGTGCTATAAAAGCTCCTGGTTGCGGTAATCAACGTAAGGCAATCCTCGAAGATATGGCCATTTTAACAGGGGCAACTGTCGTAGGAGATCTATTGGGAATTTCTTTGGAAGAAGGGCATCCAGATATTCTTGGTTTCGTTGGGAAGATCGTCATTACACAAAATACAACGCGTTTATCCGAAGGCAAAGGAAGTCCAGAAAGAAGAGAACAGCGTATAGAGTATTTACGTCGGGCAATTGTTCATAGTAGTTCCGAAATGGCTACTGAAGATTTAGAAAAGCGTTTAGCCAGGTTTGTTGGTGGGATGGCGCAAATACATTTAGGAGCAGCGACAGAAAACGAATATAGAGAAAAAAAAATCTGTTTAGAAAGTGCGTTAAAAGCAACAAAAGCAGCTTTTAAAGAAGGATGCCTTCCTGGAGGTGGCACAGCGTTAGCGCGTGCCGCATCCGTTGTAAAAATCCCAGAGCAATTACCGGCTGGGGTGATGTTTGGCTGTAAGTGTATGTTGCAATCAGCAGAAGCACCTCTGAGGATCTTAGCAAGAAATGCGGGGAAAGTTCCCGATGCTGTAGTTGCGACAGTCTTAGAACATGCGGATCCTTATTTTGGATACAATTGTGTTAACGATACCTTTGAAAATTTAATTTCAGCAGGAGTGTTAGATCCACTCTCAGTGATTAAATATATTTTGAAGCATTCTATTTCTATTTCTTGCTTACTTTTGACTAGTTCATTTTTTATCGTGGACTCTTCCAAGGAATTGCAAGATCCTCCATTTCCGGAAACTTCTCACCCGGACGATCTCCAGCAGTAAATAAATTTTATAGAACACCTAAGAAGAATATCTTTTTTGTGTAGAGCGATCTTTTTTCAAAGATAAAGGAGAAAGACTTGATCATTTGGCTGAACTTGACTACACTTTTCATCGAAAGAGCTGTGCACCAGTAGCTCAGTGGATAGAGTACCTGGCTACGAACCAGGTGGTCAGAGGTTCAAGTCCTCTCTGGTGCGAAGCATAATCTAAAAAATAGGGTGGTAAATTGGGATCGCTATTTATTGGGAAAACTGCCCCAGATTTTTCTGTGCAAGCAGTTGTTGACGGCGAAGTAAAGAATATCTCTTTACAAGATTATCGTGGTAAATACGTTATTCTTTTCTTTTATCCTAAAGACTTTACTTATGTTTGTCCTACAGAGTTACATGCTTTTCAAGATTCTTTAGAAGAGTTTGAAAATCGCGGCGCTCAAGTTATTGGCTGTTCCGTTGATGATCTCGATACACATCAGCGTTGGTTAAAAACTGACAAAAAAGCTGGTGGAGTTAAAGGTATCACCTATCCTTTAATTTCCGATACAACTCATGAGCTTTCTAAGCTTTATAACGTTTTAGACTCCCAGTCAGGATTATCTTTCCGTGGGTCATTTTTGATTGATAAGGATGGTATAATCAGACATATGGTCGTCAATGATCTTCCTTTAGGTCGTTCTATAGATGAAGAGCTTCGAGTGTTAGATGCTTTGATTTTCTTTGAAAATCATGGGTTAGTCTGTCCTGCAAATTGGCAGCAAGGGCAGAGAGCTATGGCTCCTAATGAAGAAGGTCTAAAAGAATATTTCGGTACGATCGACTAGAAAATCTTATTAAAGGTTAACAAATCGTAGAGATCTTGTTCAAAAAATAAAAGAAAGCTTTTATATTTTCGACAAAGAGATTTAGAGGCTTCTATGATGTGTTGGTCACCAACACCAGGAAGACCCATAGCGATGATGTTTTTTAGAGTAGTTTGGGTATTTAAGAAGTGCAGTCCAAAAAAATAGCTGTCTATGCAATACCCTTCTTCTCTTACTCGGAAGTAAAGCACGTTATAGTTATACATGAGAGCTTGTATGGCTAAGGCTATTCCTGATTTGGTTGTGGCAGCCCCATTGCCTAAGTGGTCATAAAGCTCTGTTGTACTACGACATAAATAAGCGGTGTCGTAGCTTCCTTTTTCTGCTTCACCAAATAAAGCAATTGTCAATTTCATTGAATTATAGATAAATCGGACTTTATTTCCGATCCTACAAAAGAATTTGTTTATTATCTATAGTGAGAAGTAGATATTAGTTATGCAAAAACAGATGATTATTTCTTATTCTCTGGTAAACAAAGCTTTTGATTGGCGTAAATAATATCAGAATTCAATTTATTAAGTTTTTTTAATTCTGCTACGGGAACCTTATATTTCGCAGCAATTTTACCTAAGGTTTCTCCAGGTTTGACAATATGGATGTGAGAAGGAACCTCTTCACTAAGATCCGTATACGCTTCGGGAGAAGTTCCATCAACCAAAGCAAGAAGAGAACGTCGTAAGAGACGGATATCTTGAGAAAGAGTCTTGTGATCTTTTTGTATTTCTTGGAGTTTGTTGTGTAAGGTAGATTGGATATCTTTTACAGATGCTGTCAGTACCGCAACAGTCTTGGCTAGGGTTTTGTGCTCAATTTCTAATTGTTGAACTTGTTTTGTAAGAGATTCTGGTTTTGCAGAGGCAAGTCTTTGTATTTTGCTATCATGTTCATCTAGACGATCGGTAAGCATTTGAATTTCTGCTTCATGGCATAACAATTTTGCAGAGGCATCTTCTATCTCTGCAAGTACGGTTTGCATGGCAGGAGGCTTCCCCGCAGCTTGTGCAGGCAAAGCAACGCCTAAGCAGCACCAGAATCCATAATAGAAAAAATGTTTATAACTAACGTGCATGGATTTTAAATTCTGTACGACGGTTTTGTTGCCAAGCAAGCTCATTATGGCCAGAGTTTATCGGCTGTTCTTTTCCATAAGATACGGTGAATAACCGGTCTGCTGAAATTCCCTGTTTAATCAAGTGCTGCTTAACGGCATTGGCGCGGCGGGCTCCCAAGGCTAGGTTATAAGCTGCAGCTCCACGCTCATCAGTATGACCCTCTATATACAGTGTTGCTTTCGGAGACTTCTGCATTTGACGAACAAGACTAGATAAAATAGCTAAGTTTTCTTCACCTTTGATCGTGTAGCTGTCCGTGGCGAAAGTAATATTACGGAAAGTAACTGACTGACTGCTTGTTTTATACAATTGTTCTTCTTTGGAATCATAGATATCGGCAAAGTGTTGATTCATTTCTTCATCAGTGTAGAGAGGAACAAAAGCGAAATTTTGTTTTCTTCTTCTAGGATGCTGACAATCCTCGCATACAGTATCCCAATCACCACAAGGATAAGAGCATGAAGGTAGGGCGAAAAGAGCAAGTAGTAAACAACTCAAAACGCTTAGGTATTTCTTTTTCATAAGATTCTCTTTATTGGTTATCAGGGAAACCTCCCCAAGAAGGAAAACGTTTTTCCCCTAATCCTATAACAATTTTCTTAGTTTTTTGGGTAATCAGACTTAATAAATAGAGTTCTGACTCTCCTGTGTTCCCTGCACTATACACAAGATGCTGACTATCCACGGCCCAGGAAGGCCCTTCCTTGTCTACAGGGGTTGTTGTTAGTTGATAATCTTTCCCAGTCGCCAGATCATATACACAAATCTGCCGAACACCCTTAATTACAGAGCAAAAGGCTATTTTTTTACCATCAGGAGACCATGAAGGGCAACTGCTATTTCTATATTTTTTGGTTAATAATCGAGGCGATAGCATTTCAGGATCGATTTGAAGGATGTATAAACGTGGTCTACCATCTTTATTGGAAACAAAAACTAACTTAGAGCCGTCAGGACTAAAAGAAGGGTTGCCTTGTGTTCCAAAAGTTTCATTAAGTATTCTACGGGGTTTCCCCATAGCTCCTTGTGACAGGGAAAAACTCTGAAGAAATAAATCAGGATTCCCATACGCATCCGAAATAAAAGCTAAGAGCTTTTTCCTCGGAGAAAAAGCTGGCATAAACTGATTCCCCTGTAAATGAAGAATCTTTTTCCCAGTCGTGTTCTCTAAAGAACCTAGGAAAATCTTCGGAATACCAAATTTATAGGAAACATATAGGTAGGGCTTCTTGCTCCCTATATGCATCCAACTTGGAGTAATAGACAAGGAGTTTTCTTGTGTAAGAGGGCGCAAATTCCCTCCGTCATAATCTACGGACCACAGCTCACCTTGTTTTAATTCACAATCTTGAGAATTTTTACTTAGAGAAAAAATAATTTTCCCCGAGCTGATTCCAGGAACACTTGTCAGAGCATAATGAATCTTATCAGCAGCTTCATGTATTTTCTGACGGTTAAGGGCGTTGTCTTCTGTAAGCATCAGAGAGTGCACTGGTTGATGATTTTGCGTGCCTCTGGCTAAGGTAAATGTGATTTCCGGATAATGGGAAACCATAGCTATATTAAAAGGCGCTGAGGAGCTTCCGGTTTGAACAAGAGAAGGCTGAAGACGATCACCAAGAGCTAAATCATTAATGAAGGTAGTACACAATGAGCGTAAATATTTTTGTTGCGACGCATCGTTAGAGCCGATCTTTAACTCTACGTGTATAGGTAAACGAGATATTTCCGAACGCACAGAGACTTCTAACTCTTTAGCATAGAGGGAGATTATCCCAAACATCAGGAAAGCACTGACTAACATACGTCGTAACATTCCAATAACCCCTACGATGTTAAGCCTCATTACTCAGCAGTTTAATATGGAAAACGATATTTTTCGAGATTTTGTATTTATCTAAGAATTTTTTAAAGGGAATTGCGTGAATGCGCATAAGAATGAGTTCTTTTTCTGATTCACTAATTTCGGATAATACAAGACACTCCTGAATCCATCCTTGAGGCGTTAATACAAGCTTTAATCTCACCTCTCCAGAAAAAGGAAGTAGCATGTACTCACGGAGCAATTGGCATAATTCTTCATCTTGTGTTGTGGCTAAACTTGTTTGCACGGAGAGATGTTTATTTGTAGGCAAAGTGATGTCCGCGAGCCGAGCATTACTGTCATCGAGATGCTTTGACAGTGTTTTTGTCAGGTCAGCAATGGCTTTTAGTTTAGCGTCTTTTCCTATACTTTTGCGTGCTGTAGGTGGATTTTCTCCCTTGGGTTGCGGTTTTGGCTTTTCTCTAGGTTGCTCGGGAACACGAGTTTTTGCCTTGTCCTCGGTTTTTTTCTTTTCTACAGGTGGTTGTGGGTTCGGTTTTTGAGGAGCTTGCTCAATGTCGCGTTTATTTGTATGTCCTTTTAGGGTTGGTTGAGGCAGTGGAGTTGTTAGAGTGGCTATGCTAGGACAAGGTCCGCTTAAAGCAACAATTTTTTCTTTAAATGGTACGGGTCGAGTCGAAGGTTTGTTTACGGGAGAATATGAAAGGAGAGCTATACCTGCTCCGTGGACAATGAGGGCAAAAAGGCTATAAGGAAGGGCTTTTTTCATAATTAGCTTTTTAAAGCTATATGGAGTTCGTGAAATCCTGCTGATTCTATCGTAGTTTTTACTTCTTGGTATAATCTAAAAGGTGTATCGCCATCTTGTAACAGCAAAGGCACTTGATTTGGGTCTTGCTGATGTACAAGGGTGAGTTGTGTTTTTAGTTCTTCTAAAGACAGCGGTCGATCATTGAGAGTGATCGTGTGATCTGCTAATACCTTGATTGTTGTTGGTAACGCATCTTCTTTTTCAAGAACCTGATGATTTTTCGTTCCTGGGGCTAAAGCTATGGAGTCGATACGTATTAAAGGCATGGCTATCATAAACGCCATTAAAATAACAAAAACAATGTCAATCAATGGCGTCAGATTCACATGGGGATCTTCTTCAGTATCTTCAACGATAATACGTTTCATAAATTTGTCTGACGATACTTGACTTCTATAGAATTTAGCAGCAAATATGCTGTCTGCTCTATTTCTAGAATTAACCGAGAAGAATGAGCTTTAAGATAATTAAACCCTATTAAAGAGGGAATAGCAACAAACAATCCTACAATTGTCGTGCCTAAAGCTGTTGCTAGCCCTTCCATCATGGCTGTTCCTCCCACTTCTCCTGAACTGATATGCGAAAAAGCTGTTAAAATACCCCAAACTGTCCCTAAAAGGCCTAAAAAGGGCGCTAGACTAATTGTTGTAGCAGGGATAAAGTTATTTTCGTGCATAAGTGCACGATATTTCGGCATAACAGCACCCAGTAGGGTCTCTAAGGATTGTATATCCTCGACTGATAATACCGGGCCATGATCCGGTGCCTGCTGACGATTTTTATCAAGAAGTTCTAAAGTTCCCCGTTTAATAGTGAAATATAAGTCAGCAAAAGGATTTAACTCCGGATGAATTTCTAAGGACAAGGGAGCATGACGATTCTTTATCAAGAAATCTTTAAGAGATTTTCCTGATTTTAGAAATTTTTTTTGGATAGCAAGCTTTTGATGTAGTACTGTCCAAGTGCAAAGGGAAAGAATCAGAAGGCTGAAGAATATCCCCCTACCGAAAAGGTCAGCTTCTGTGTAAGCCTGGATAATGGGATTCTGGGTGAATTGCAACATAGAGTATAAAATTCTTTACATAATGAGGGGATCATACAAAAGACGATCCTATCAAAATTCTGGTATAGAGCCAAGTAGGTTTTGTTAAAGAGATTTACAGAAGCGTTAGTAAAAACAAAATTATAAATAGTGTATAATTATCTACCTGATTTAGAAATAGTTGGGGTTATTTTGAATAAAATCAAAAAGCATTTTCAAACTCTATTGATAGCATTTCTATTTTCTTTGCCTGCCTTTACTGGGCAGGGTCAGAAACTGCGTGCTGCAGAGCCCGTTGTAGAGACGGCTTCACCAGGTGCTACTCTAATTTCTGAGGGATCCCACATTCCTAAAGCTGGAACATTCAGATTGGGGATTAAGATAGCAGCTCCTAAAGGAAGTCATATTTATTGGAAGAACCCTGGAGAAGTCGGCAGCCCATTGAGGATTCATTGGATTTTGCCCAAGGGATTCACAGTGGAAGAAGAACATTGGCCAACTCCCAAGGTTTTTGAGGAGGAGGGCGTCACATTCTTTGGTTATGATGATCAAGCTTTTATAGTTGCCGATATCCGTGCTCCTGAGAGTCTAGATGATCAAGAATCTGTCGTGTTAAAAGCGCATGTCGAATGGTTGGCTTGTGGAGGGAGTTGTGTCCCAGGAAATGTGAATCTAGAATTATCTCTACCGTATCGTGATGGTGCGGCGATCTTGTATCCTGAAAGAACTGCAGAGTTTGCTCAAACTTTACAAACACAACCGCGTCTATTAGAAGATCAGACAATTACTTTGGGACGTAGTCAAGACGGCGAGATCATTTTAAACATTTCTGGACAAAAGAACCGTGCGGAGAAGGCTTGGTTTATTTCAGAGAAGGCGGATAAGATTTTTGCTTATTCTGAAGAGGCGGTGAGTGAAGCTTCCGGAACGGCTTGGAAACTGAAGATAAAAACCCTTTCAGGAGTTCAGAAAAATCAGGAGTTGCAAGGGATTTTATTGCTTACGGATAAAGCGGGTGGCGAGGTGGCATCGTTCGCAGTTCGTGGTCAAATTAGTGACTCGGAATCGGGAACTTCCGCCTTAGGGAATTATGTCATGATTATGATTATGGCGTTCCTCGGGGGACTTCTTCTTAATATCATGCCCTGTGTTTTGCCTTTAGTCACTCTTAAAGTTTACGGATTAATTAAATCTGCTGGGGAGCACCGCTCATCTGTAATTATCAACGGCTTATGCTTCACTTTAGGGGTCGTGGGCTGTTTCTGGGGGTTAGCCGGGGTGGTTTCCTTGTTAAAAATGTTAGGGCATAACATTGGTTGGGGCTTCCAGCTTCAAGAGCCTATGTTTGTCGCGACTTTGGTTATCGTCTTCTTCTTGTTTGCCTTGAGTTCTCTGGGCTTATTTGAAATGGGCACGATGTTTGCTTCCCTTGGAGGAAAACTGCAATCTACAGAGTCTGGAGGCTCGAAAAATAAAGCTGTAGGAGCTGTATTTAACGGGGTGTTGGCTACATTAGTCACTACGCCATGCACAGGACCTTTTTTAGGTTCTATACTAGGGTTAGTGATGTCTTTATCGTTCATTAAGCAATTGCTGATATTTACATCGATAGGCCTAGGCATGGCATTGCCGTATCTTGTATTTTCTATCTTTCCTAAGATGCTTTCCGTTCTTCCTAAACCGGGAAGTTGGATGAGCACATTTAAGCAGCTGACTGGGTTTATGCTATTAGGTACGGTAACTTGGTTAGCGTGGATCTTTGGTTCAGAAACAAGTACTACAGCGTTAATCATTCTCCTTGCAGGATTATGGCTTACAGGTATAGGTGCTTGGATTTTAGGGAAATGGGGGACGCCAGTTTCTCCTAAGAAACACAGGGTGATTGCTTCAACAGTATTTTTAGGATTTGTTGCAGGCGCGCTATCGTTAAGTTTTGTCGCTTCAAAACATTTTGTCGAAGCAACAGAAACTGCAGTTGTTCAGGAGAATAACGTTTGGCAACCATTTTCATCTGCGAAACTTGCGCAATTGCGTAAGGAGGGACGCGCAGTGTTTGTGAACTTTACAGCTAAGTGGTGTTTAACTTGTCAGATGAATAAGCCCGTGTTGTATGCACGTGCTGTACAAGAGATGTTTAAAGAACATGGAGTGGTTACTTTAGAGGCGGATTGGACACGCAAGGATCCTGAGATTACAGAGGAGCTGGCGCGTTTAGGTCGTGCAAGTGTTCCTTCTTATGTCTACTATCCTGCGGATCAGTCTGATCCTATAGTGCTTCCCGAGAAGATAACACAGTCCGTTCTCGAAGATCAGGTGTTTTCAAAAAATTAACCTACCGGGATAGCACAATCTGTTTGGGGTGTATTAGTGCCAATACACCCTTTTTTTATCTCTACATTCTAAGAAAATATCCTAGGGAAACCGATTCTTTTGAAGATATTTCCTGAGGAGATGTATGATCACGGATTTCCTAAGGCCAAGATTTTAAGGAGAGGAGATTATGGATTTAGCAGATGCTCACTTGCATCTTTCAGATGAGGCTTTTGTTGAGGATGCGGATGACGTGATTCATCGCGCACAAGATTCTGGGATATCTCTCCTTGTTAATGTAACCACAACTATAGACGAGCTGGATACTTCATTTCGTTATGCAGAACGTTTTCCTGATTTACGTTTTTGTCATGTCGCTGGAACTCCTCCTCAAGATGCTCATACAGATATAGACGCACATTTTCACTATTTCCAAGGTTTTGCTCAGGCAGGGAAATTAGCGGCTATTGGTGAGGTAGGTTTAGATTATTGTTTTGCTGAAGATAGCTCTGCTAAAGAACGTCAAAAGGAAGTCCTGAAGAAATACTTATCCCTGGCTTTAGATTGCGCATTACCTCTTGTGGTACACTGTCGTGGTGCTTTTGACGATTTTTTCCATATGATAGATCTATATTATCATCATGATGAACGCTCTTGTCCGGGTATGCTCCACTGTTTTACAGGGACACTACACGAGGCTGAGGAATTACTTTCTCGTGGATGGTATATCTCCATTAGCGGAATTGTTTCATTTAAAAATGCGGGAGATCTCCGTTCTGTAGTTGCTCAAATTCCTCTTGAGCATTTGTTAATAGAAACGGATGCTCCTTTTCTTGCTCCTACTCCGTATCGGGGAAAGAGAAATGAGCCTGCTTATATAACGCATACGATCAAAGCTATTGCGGATCTCCATGGTATAGATCCTCAGGAGCTTGCGGCTATAGCGCGAAAAAATGTTCTACGATTCTTAGAGGGAAGAAAAAAAGGTTAGTCCATCTCTGACGTATTAGTAAAAATAACTTCACATAATTCTACATAAGCCTCTATGGTTGCTAAAAAAAGAAATTGTGAAATACAGGCTGATGATGAATGAAAAGGAATCATGTTCTGAGGCTACTCAGAGGTCATGGAAGTACTACACTAGCTTTGTTTTACGTTGTGTTCATTCTTTAGCAGGAGTTGCATTTACGTTGTTTCTCTGTGAGCATATGTTTACCAATATGCTTGCTTCTTCTTATTTTAAGGAAGGCAGTGGTTTTGTTCAGTTAGTGAGCAAATTTCATCAGATTCCTGGTCTGAAGATCATAGAAATTGTTTTTTTAGCCCTACCGTTTACTTGTCACGCTATCCTAGGTATTTTCTATCTTTTTCAAGCGCAAACTAATTCACGGGCTTCTGACGGCAGAAAACCCGCGTTAATCTATGCGAGAAATCTTGCCTATACTTGGCAGAGAAGAACTGCTTGGATTTTACTTTTCGGTCTTATTTTTCACGTAGTTCAGTTTCGTTTTCTTCGTTATCCTATTCATGTAGAGCTGCATGGGCAAACATACTATGTTGTCGATATTGACGCTTCTCGGTATGCGGCGATAGTGCGGGGTACACAAGGATTTTTTACTATAAATTTTTCAGCTCCTCAACTTGAAACGATTCGTTTGGATAAAGAGGATCTTGACGGCAGCGCAGTTTCTCAATTATTAGACAGAAAAGCGTATCTCCTGACTCCTAATGTTGGAACCGCTTTTCTTTATGTTGTTCGGGATTCTTTAGGGTCCCTATGGATGGCCATTTTTTATACCATTCTTGTGATTTCTGCAGCTTTTCACGGGTTTAATGGTCTCTGGACATTTTGTTCAAGGTGGGGTGTAGTCATATCTTTACGTTCCCAAACTCTTTTACGTAATGTATGTTATTTTGCCATGGTCATAGTCGCTGCTATGGGCGTTAGTGTGATTTGGAATTTGTATAGTATGGCATAAGCTTATGAAAGCAGAAGGTTGTAAAGTTATCGTAGTCGGTGGCGGTTTAGCAGGATTGTCAGCAGCTATGAAATTGGCGGATTTCGGTATAGTTGTTGATCTCGTGTCATTGACAAAAGTGAAAAGATCGCACTCTGTATGTGCTCAGGGAGGCATAAATGCTGCTCTTAATCTTAAGCATGAGGAGCAAGATTCTCCCTATATACATGCTTACGATACGATAAAGGGAGGAGATTTCTTAGCAGATCAACCGCCGGTTTTGGAGATGTGTTTAGCCGCACCTAGAATTATCCGTATGTTGGATAATTTTGGATGTCCTTTTAATCGTATTCCTCAGGGTGACTTGGATGTCCGTAGATTTGGAGGGACGCTGTATCATCGTACAGTATTTTGTGGGGCGTCTACCGGCCAGCAGCTTATGTACATTTTAGATGAGCAGGTGCGACGTCGTGAGAGTCAGGGGCGTGTAAATAAATTCGAGAATCATGAATTTATAAGATTAATTACCAATAGTGCAGGCAGAGCCTGTGGTATTGTGTTAATGAATTTATTCAATAACCGCTTAGAAGTCCTCAAAGGGGATGCTGTAATTTTTGCTACGGGTGGTCCTGGGGTCATTTTTAAGATGTCTACGAATTCGACATTTTGTACAGGAGCAGCAAACGGACGTTTGTTCCTTCAAGGTATGACTTATGCAAATCCGGAATTCATACAAATTCACCCTACGGCGATTCCCGGTATTGATAAATTGCGATTAATATCAGAATCTGTCCGAGGTGAGGGTGGACGTGTCTGGGTTCCTGGAGATTCTTCAAAGACGATCATTTTCCCTGATGGAACGCGCCGTCCTTGTGGAGAAACAGGCAAACCCTGGTACTTCTTAGAAGATATGTATCCTGCTTATGGAAACCTAGTCAGCCGTGACGTGGGTGCTCGTGCTATTCTACAGGTCTGTGAAGCAGGGTTAGGCATAGACGGTCGTATGGAAGTTTTCTTAGATGTTACGCATTTACCAGCTTCTACACGACATAAGTTGGAAGTTGTGCTTGATATTTATAGGAAGTTCACTGGAGAAGACCCTGATAAAGTGCCGATGAGAATTTTCCCTGCTGTGCACTATTCTATGGGTGGTGCTTGGGTGGATTGGCCTGCTGCAGATGATCCTGATCGTGATAGCCGTTATCGGCAGATGACGAATATCCCCGGATGCTTTAATTGTGGAGAATCGGATTTTCAATATCACGGTGCGAATCGTTTGGGAGCGAATTCTTTATTATCCTGTCTTTATGCTGGGTTAGTCGCTGGAGAAGAAGCTGCACGTTTTATTACGGCTTTTGGCTCCTGTCTAACAACGTCTACAGATTTTTCAGATGCTCTCCAGCAAGAGAAAGAAACCAATGCTCTTTTACTTTCTAGAAGTGGGGGAGAGAATATCTTTGTCTTGCATGAAGATATTGCCAATGTCATGGTTAGAAATGTCACTGTGAAACGTAATAACAAAGATCTAAAGAATACATTAGAACAGCTAAAAGAGTTCAGGGAAAGACTGCAAAGAGTTTCTGTGCATGATTCTTCGCAGTTTGCGAATAAGACCTTTCATTTTGTTCGTCAGATGGGGCCTATGCTAGAGTTAGCATTAGCCATTACGAAAGGTGCATTGTTGCGAGACGAGTTTCGGGGCTCTCACTATAAAGAAGAGTTTCCTAAACGTGATGACGAACACTGGTTAAAAACGACATTGGCTTCATATTCTCCTGAGGAACCAGTGATTACGTACAAGCCTGTCGATACGCGTCATGTACAACCTACGCTAAGAGATTATACCAAATCTTCTGTGGGGGAAATCAAGTTTACTCGTGTCCCTGAGACGATTCGTTTGCCCATATAAATAAAGAGAGCCTTATGGATATTCCTGAAACTTTTATATTGAAAATCTATCGGGGGACCCCAGGGAAGCAATATTGGGAAAGTTTTGAACTGACCTTGCATCCAGGAGAGAATGTCATCAGTGCTCTCATGGAAATTGAAAAACGTCCTGTAAATACTCTAGGGGAAACTGTCAATCCTGTAGTATGGGAACAAGGATGCTTGGAAGAGGTTTGTGGTTCCTGCTCGTTATTGGTGAATGGGATCCCTCGTCAGGCATGCACAGCACTGATTGAAGAGTACATAAAAGAAACGGGATCTCGAGAGATCGTTTTAGCTCCTCTCACGAAGTTCCCATTAATTCGTGACCTCATAGTCGATCGATCCATCATGTTTGATAATTTACAGAAGATACAGGGTTGGGTAGCTGCGGATATTGATGGGGAGCACAATGGGGTAAAGGTATCTCAGAAAGAGCAAGAGCTGATGTATGCTTTATCTATGTGTATGACATGCGGATGTTGTACGGAAGCCTGTCCTCAAATTAATGAGCACAATGATTTTATAGGTCCAGCGGCTATTGCTCAAGCACGTTTGTTTAACACTTATCCTGGGGATAAGCAATCTAAGAAGCGCTTACGGACTCTTATGGGTAAAAAAGGTATAGAAGGTTGTGGGCAAGCCCACAACTGTGTTCGCGTGTGTCCGAAAAAACTTCCGTTAACAGAGAGTATTTCTGCTATGGGAAAAGAAATTTCTAAGTACTCTCTAAAATCTTTATTCCGTTCGATTTTTAAAAGGAAGAAAAACTCTTGTGACGAGGATTAGAAAAATCCTTTCGGCATATGGCTGCGGTATCCTGGAGGGGGAGGCATCCCATAGTCTATAGGATTTGCATAGAGTATCCAAGGTTGTGTTACAGATAGTAGTTTGTCTATGTTTTCCAGAGGGTACCCTTGTAGACCAGCATAGTTAAACTGCCAAAGGTCGATTTCTTGGGTTCCTGGATGAAGGATAAATCCGAAATAGCTGTAGGCCCAATTACTATCTCCAAAGAGCAGGGGAGCGGGATAAGCAAGATGATGATGACGCATGGCTGTTGCTAATCTCAGAAAGATATCTTCTTCGAAATACAGGCGTTGGTAACTTTCCATTACTAATCCCTTAAAGAGATGACGAATTTCTCCCGAAGATAATAGAGAAAAGTTAGGAATGTATTTGTGGATGAGTTTGTCGAATTTCTCATAAGTGATTCTTGACGAGATGCCTAGATAGGAACTCAGCTTGTCTAAAACCTCGGGGAGCTGTTGATCCGAGGTATAGGGAACATCTTGCACAATTTGGTGAGCTAAATGTCGTTGGTATAAGGCAGAGATGTTTTCGGATTTGGGGAAGTTTTCTTTTAGGAATCTTGAAGCTTTTTCATAGAGCTCAGGAAGTGATAAAGAATGATCGGAACAAAAATCATGAAAATCGTAAGCGAGATTCTGTAGGCTATATTTTGTGCAGAATCTTTCTATAAATGTATAGATTCCTTGTTGATTGAGTATCGTGTCTGTTAGGAAGTCTTGGTGATTCTTTACCCATACATCACGTAACCAAGTGTAGCTGTACCAATCATTATTCCATGCCTCGCGAAATAGAGGCGAACCCGCAATTATAGAAAAAACGTGCGTGGGAGATGAAGCGATTAAAGAATGCGCGCCATCTTCTAAATAGCTTTTTATTGCATAGGGGAGATCTTTCAAAGCGTCTGAGAAGAAAGCTGCTAATTCATGAGCATTTTCAGGATGTTTTTCAATAGATGTCAGTTCTTCGGCATTTTCGAAGTAATCTTTTAATAGGGTGACTACTGTTCCTCCAGAAACATAGACCCAAGGGGTGTGGGAAATCTTATCTAAGTTGTCAAGAACTGAAGGAGGAACTGTCGAATTATAGCGTTTAAGAATGCGTGTTATCGCTGCTTCTTGGAAAGAGTTTTTATGAATATACGAGACAATGTAATGGATGAGAGCTGAAACTTCTTTTTCTAGTCCTAAAACACCATGTTTACTCAGAAGGTCGACTTCTGTAGAGGAAAAGAATTCTGATAAAAAGCTGACAAATTCGTTAATTGAATAGATGGAAGACCAGGTGTTAGGGTGGCTTCTCCCGTGGGTAAATAGTATACGAAATCCTGCAGGGGAATCAGTATAAAGGTGAGAGAATTCTTGGATAAAGGCATCGTAGGAACTACGGAAATATTGAGGGATAGTCTTGGTGTAGAAGGAGAGTAAGAAATTCGGAAGAGCACAAAGTTTCTTTGCCTTTTCTTGAGCGGTATTCCAATCATAGAGAGCTGTGTTGAACTCCTGGCGAAAGCGGACGTGATCCATAATCAAGATCTTATTATCTTGCTCATTCAGTGGATTTCTCATGCGACTTTCTACATAGTCTAGTTGAGCGTGAGCTTCATGATATGTCTGTTCGCATTGTTGTATAAGATCACGAGTCTTTTCGATTTCTTCTTGAGCAAAAGTTTGGATAATACGCGCTAAGCTATGAGGATCATCAGCGTCCCATCCTAAGGCAATGCGAATGTGATTTAGAGTTGAGGAATCATGAGCATCGGAGAGGGTAGCTAACGTATATTCCCAAGATTTGAGTAATAGATTTTGCGTATCACTGATAAAAGCAGATTTAGCTAATTCATAAGCAGAAAGATAACTATAGACTCTCTGTATTTGAGAGAGCTTATGAGAATGCTCAATAGAGAAAAAAGCTTGTTCTTTGCTGTAGAATCCTTCCTGAAATAGAGTAGCGCGTACAGAGTGCTCGGTAATTTGGTAGTGGTGTAGTAGTGTACTCTGAATGATTTCGTTAGCTGTTACAGTGTCATCGACATGCTGAAGTTTATGCATGAGGTATTCATGAGCAAGGATTTGCTGCAAACGTACTTCGGGATCATCTAAGACGTCAATGACACCAGCGGCGGAAAATGCTTTTTGTAAACCTGGAGATGCGGAAAGTTTCGCTATAGGGTCTGGATATAAATCCAATACTCTTAAGGGTTTGAACAGCTCGCCAATGCAGCCTGACAAATTCATAGGTACGGAGACTTCTCGCGTGCCGATGATTCTTGTAAGTTTCCCTGAGGTAAGCAAATCATCGATATCTTTTATGAACAAGGCGGGGTGTTCTTGATGAATGATAATCGCAAACGCTGTTGCAAAACACGAACCCACGTCTTGACGTAAATAGCAAAACATGGCTGTGAGTGCCGCCTGACGCACATGAATGGGAGTGAGCTCGATCTCTGCAGGGAGAGCTAGGGTATTACGGATAAGATCTTGAATGACCCTATAAGAGGGAACAAAAAGTTTTTTTATCCTTTCTCTAATTTCAGGTTCTTGTTTAATGGCTTGAAGCATTTTTAATAAGTGTTCTCTAGGTTTAGCTTCATTGTGTCTATGAGGACCTAAAGGATAGAGACAGTTCGCTAGATGTTCGCTTGCTGAAACCACTTTTGTGATATCAATTTCCCCGTTTTCCGTAAGGATATAACGTGCTGTATTTCTTGCGATGGTAAGGTTTTTTGCGGCTAGGGGAGACTGTAGAGCAGTCGTCTGATAAGCACGAAATAGATCATCATTTTCTGAGCAGAAGATCTCTTCTAACTCATTATGCTTTTGCTTAAGAACTAGTGAATCAAAAACAAAAAAATCCAGTCGTGACATAGGAAATACGAGGAAAACTTTGGGCTTTTTCTGCTTCTTATCACGAATTCTAGGTTTCTGTCAGTAAGCGATTCCCTAAAGAGAATATCAAAATCAGGGAACGTAACAACGGTAGGCGTACTAGTACTCACAGGATGAGAAAGATGGAATACAACAAGAGTCAAAAACCTTCCTCAAGGTATCGGCAAGAAGTTTTTATCATTTTGTAAGAAAAGGCATACATGAATACCATGTTCCGTTTGAATTTCTGATCTGATGAGTATAAGGAATGAATATACAGGAACACCTAAAGTTTTACTGCCCAACCATGGCACAGTTTGGACAAAATCATAAAGCCACATTATCAAAAATCAGTAAAAGCTCTGTAGTGTTTGTGATTATTGGTATAGCTGTAGTTGCTATCTGTCTTACTGTTACTTCTCCGGCATTTGTAATTGTTGTCTCTGGAGCTGTCCTCCTGGGTGTTCTTGCTCTTGTAATTTCAGGGGTGCTACTATGGTTAGGCAAAGGACCTAGAAGAGAACCCGGAAGTGAAAGTATAACTATTGAAAATCTTCATTTAGAAGAAAGATAAAAAGCTTAGGGTACCATCGATTTGTGATTGAGTTTCCTTATTTAGCATGTCTGTAAGAGTTTCTATAAAGTTGTCTGAATTTAGAGGGGCTAAAGGATCTCTAATCAACTCTTCAATAGGTAAGCGCAAGAGATATTCTGTAAGTTCTTTATTTCCTGTGATGCACACCAGGACATCGCCGGGTTGTATGTTCTGAACGGAGGGCGAAATAAGACGAGAAAATGTTTCTTGTCTTTTTAAAAAGGCTACAGGGGGTGTTTCTCCTGCAGATAAGATAGATAACTTCCTATCAGTTGAGCAGTAGCGAATAAATGTCATGGAGATGGTTGCTTCATCTCCTTCTGTAGTTTGCCCAAACGCTTCGAAAGTATGGGAGCAAATGTTTTCTAAGGAAGAAGACAGATTAGCATAGGCAAGAAATAAACTTCGTGCTGATAGGGCATAAAGATAAGACGGCAGTCCTATATCACCAGCCAGGCCTATAACACCTACGAAACTTTGCTCAGGAATTGAGGTTTTCCATCCGTAAAAATGGCCAGATCTTTGCATGCCTTGGAGATGTTTCGAAATAAAAGAAACATTAGGAAACTCTGGAAAATCAGGACGGAGTAATGCTTTTTGCAGCGAAGAAAGAATAGCTAATTCTTTTTGCAGCTTATCTCCAGAAAGACGTTCGATTTCTGCTTTTTCTTTGGAGTTGAGTAACAACAGTAATGTGCAGTTAAAAATGTTTCCTAATTCGTTAATTTCATATCCGTAGGGCTGGGGTTCGTAACGGATATTATGATTTCCTCTCCATGCGGCTTCCATGCATGTGGTAAGTTCTTGAATAGGTTGATTTAATCGTTTGTTAATTTTAGAAAGTATCCATCCCATGAAGATAAAGGCTAGAGAATAAAAGAAAATGACGTTGAGAGGGAGACGGATCGCCTTAATCACCAACCAAGAGAGAGGAATAATAGATAGGGTGTACGTTCCTTGAATAGGAAGCTTGTTTAAAACGAGCCCTAGATAGCGTTTATTTTTTATTTTTACGCTTATCAGTTTTTGTTCGTGAAGGATTTTTGGTGCGGCTTCAAGGGGAGTGGCTTGTTTTCTAGCCGTGATTTTAGGAAGATCCGCAATATCCAATGAAAATACTTCTGAGGAGAATTGAGGAGATGAGGCAAAGAGGACCTCACCGTATTTATTCAGGAGGCAGATGTCTTCATCTTTTAAGTGTAGGGATTTAAAAAGGTCTCTTTGTAGAAAATCCATAGGGTAGAAGCTAACTAGGAGCCCTGCGCTTGTAGGTGAATTCCATACTTCGATATCTTCAGTAATCACTAGATAGTGTGTAAAATGCGTATTCGAGCTTGAGGGAACAGTAATGAGGCATGCCTTCCCTACAGACATGCTGAGCTTCTTTTTTATTTCAGGATGCTCCTTTAAATAATGGATAAATGGATCGTGGGGAGTTTTTGTTTTTATGTTTCCTTGTACGAGAGGAATAAGACAAAGCGAGAAATTCATGTTGGATAGGGCGAACATCTCGTTATAAGCTTGAGAATAGCAATCTTCTGACGATGAGGAGTAGGCTTTTAGTGCTAATGTGTTTGCCAGACGTTTCAGGAAAACCTTATGAATGGTGAGTTTTTTTTCAAATTCCAAGCTAAAATTTGTCGCATGGGTATGGAGGTTTTCCATGAGATTGCTTTTTGCTGCTGAAAAAGAAAATAGGGAGAGGACGACCAGATTCAAAATTAAAGGAATCGGAATTACCAAAAAAAGAAACAACAAAATGCGTTTGGTAAAAGTTTGTTTCATAAGTCTGATATTTTAAGGATCAGTAAGGTAATATCATCGTGTTGATGGCAATTCCCTACGAAGGTTTTCACAGAGAGTATTAAAGAATGCATAGCATCTTCTGCGCTTTTACCTACTAAAGTTTTTACAACATTTTTCAGGCGTTCTTCTCCAAACATTTCTAAAGCTTGATTATGAGCTTCTGTAATTCCATCTGAATACAAGATAATTAGGGATCCTGGATCGGGTTTAAGGCTTCCTGTAGGGATATCAGGAATGTTGGGAAGAAATCCTAAAGCCATACCACGATGAGATAGGAAAGAAACGGCGCCATCCGGAGAGAGATAACATGCGGGATTGTGCCCACAGGAATAAAACTCGACAATTCCTGTTTTGTAATTGTAGCTATAGACACACAGTGTGACAAACATCCCTGAATCCGCAGTATTTTGGTAAAATAGCGAAGAAGTTTGTTTTATAGCTTCTTTTATTGAAGGCATCTGCGACAGAAACGAGCGCAGCATATTCTTAAGAAATAGGGAGTATCCGCAAGCATGGACACCCTTCCCAGAAGCATCAGCAACAATTAAAAATAGTTTGGCATCGTCTCCTTCGCCAACGATGAAGACATCGAAGAAATCCCCGCCTACAGTAATGGCTGGGATGTAAGCTTTCGCTAGTTCGGTATGGGGATAATTAGGAAGCGTATTAGGAAGGAGTCTTTGTTGTGCTTGTTCTCCCAGATGTAGCGCATTTTGAGCACTTTCTTTTATTTCATAATTTTTTTCAGCCAGGCTTTGTTGTTGGTTTAGACTTTCCACCATAGCGTTAAAAATATGCCCTAGCCTATTGATCTCAAACCCTAGAGAATCATCTTTATAGGGTGTGTGGATGTTGTCTCTAGTTTGTATGATGACTGTGGCCAGTTTGCGAATGGACTGAGAGAGCCGTTTCGCAACAAGATAGGCAATCATACTTCCTAATACAACACATAGAAAATAAGCGAAATAGATTAACGTGCGTTTCCAAAATGTGGCAAAGAGCTCTGCTTTTATTCCGTATGAAAGTACGCTCAGGTCCATATTAGGAACATGAGCAAGGTAGCTCCATGTTACATTTTTCCCATTTTTAAAAGCGAAAAAGTTGGGTTCTATAGATAATGGGGAGAGATGAATCGGCTTTAAAGAAATATTTTTTGGACAGGTGCTTTTGTCCATGAAAGTGTCACAAAATTGTTTTTCAGTAAGGTTAGGGTAGATAGCACGTAAGTTTAAATCTGGATCCGATGCTTTTAAAATGATCCCTTCTTTAGATAAAAGAGCCGTTTTTACATTGAAGTATGCTTGGGTATTTACAAGAATATCCTCAAGAAATTTTTCAATGTTATGCGTTGTATAGAGGATCCCTAAAAGTTCATGAGTTTCATTGTCAAAAATATTTGCCTGCATGACAGAGAATACTTCATGATTGTTAGAAGACTGTTTGAATGTTGCTGAAAAGTCTGTTTGGGCAGAAATATCTATTTTATTTTGGTAATTTTCTCCAAGATGTTGGGGAATGCTGGAGGCAACAACGATTTTCTCCCCGTTGGGGAACAACTTAATTAAAGAAATCTCATCATATAATACGCTAAACGTCCTTTGCATTTCGTTGCTAAGTTCAACGTTAGGGGTGGAGGGAATGCCTTCATCGAGATCTAAGACTTCTGAAAATAGGGCTAAAACATCAGCATTCAGTGGGACAATTTGCATGAGAGTATCCACTTTAAACGTCGCATTTTCTTTAAATGCTAAGGCAACTGATGAAACTGTAGTATGGTATTGTCTAAGGTTAAGTAAAACAATATTCATCCCTAAGGGAATTAATATCGCTGCTACGCATGCTAACCACAGACGATAGCCTATTGTTTTTGTAAAAGGGATCATCTACATCAAATTTGTAGTTGCAAGACAGCATTTTAGAAGATCATGGAGATCAAAAAATGCTTCTTTATTGCCTATTTTCTTTATTTTTTAAGTATATAAGAAATTTTGCTTAAGCAGACATCTACTATTTAACATAGATAAGGAGTTTTTCTATTTTTAGAATGATTCTTAAGAATAGAAGCATAAATTTCATCACAGAGAAGCTGAAAAAGACAATCGCTTTCTAGTAATCACAAGAAAGCGATCGATCCGATGCTATTCTCCAGAAAATGGGTTAGAATCTTTAAATAAACCTTCAGACCCCAGTTCTTCTTCTATTGCCATAAGCCTATTGTACTTGGCAATGCGTTCCGAGCGTGATAAGGATCCAGTTTTAATTTGCCCTGTATTGAAGGCCACAGCAAGATCGGCAATTGTTGTGTCTTCAGTTTCTCCGGATCTATGAGAAAGAATAGTTGTATAGCCTTGACTATGGGCAAGTTGTATAGCTTCTGAAGTTTCTGTTAATGTGCCGATTTGATTAGGTTTAATGAGCACAGCGTTAGCAAGGCCTTTGCTTATACCTTCTGCTATCAACTCTGGATTGGTGACGAAGAGGTCATCACCGACAATTTGTATATTTTCTCCGAGTTCTGCAGTTAGCAATTCCCAACCGTCAAAATCTTCTTCAGCAAGCCCATCCTCTATAGAGTCTATAGGATAACGATCACAAAGATCGGCGAGTATGCCGACTTGTTCTTGAGAGTTTTTCCCTGCGTAAGTTTCTGTTTTTGTATCGTAGAAAGAAGATGCAGCACAGTCAAGAGCTAAAGAGATCTCCTCGCCAGGCTGGAAACCGGCTTTCTCAATAGCTAATACAAGAAGGTCTAAAGCTTCAGAGTTAGATTTTAATTGTGGAGCAAATCCGCCTTCATCTCCCACTCCTGTAGCGAGATGTTTATCATTGAGAAGGTTTTTCAATGTATGGAACACATCGGCACCCATACGTACAGCTTCTTGTAGAGAATGTGCGCCTATAGGGCGAATCATAAATTCTTGAAATTGCAGGCCGTTGTTTGCATGCATACCCCCATTAATGAGATTCATCATAGGGCAGGGAAGAATGTGAGCGAAACATCCTCCCACGTAACGGTAAAAAGATCGTCCTAAAGTTGCGGCTGCTGCTTTTGCAGCTGCTAAGGATACCCCTAAGATAGCATTGGCTCCTAATTTCTCTTTATTTGGTGTGCCATCTGCTTCTACCATAATAGAGTCTATAAGGATTTGATCAAATATGCTGACTCCTTGCAAAACAGGAAGCAGAACTTCTTTCACGTTTTTTAAGGCTTGTAAAACACCTTTCCCTTGGTATCGAGAGGTATCTTGATCGCGAAGCTCTAAAGCTTCTTTAATTCCTGTGGAGGCTCCCGAAGGCACACAAGCTTCTCCGAACGTGCCTGTGTTTGTAATTACTTTAACATATAGTGTGGGATATCCTCTGGAATCTAAAATTTCTCTAGCTTGGATATCGGAAATGACAACTTCTAGCATCAGTCTTTAATCTCTTTTGTCAAGGGGTTGGAAACTAGCTCCCAAAGACCTAATTTAACACAATATGAACACACGGATCATATGATCACCATGAGGTTGCGGGGAGATTAAGGCAATATTAGGTTCTGATTTTACAAAAAGCAAGCAGATTTCATTTCGGTTGTTTTTCATGTGTTATGAGAGATAAAGAAGTTGTTCTTTAGCAGCTTTCATTTTATCACGGTATTGAGCAGCTTCATCAAATCTGAACGCGTTGGCCGCTTGCAGCATGAGATTTTCGTATTTTTTTATAAGCTTTTCTAATTCTTGCGTAGATAAAGGTTTTTGCGGAGTGTCTTGCACTGCCTTTTTTCCCCCTTGCGGAATGGGATTGGCAAAGATCGCTTTGATGATGGGTTTTGGTGTAATGTTATTTGCTTTATTGTATTCCAACTGTATGTGCCGACGACGCTCTGTTTCTTTTAAGGTTTGTTCTATAGAGAGAGTTTTGTGGTCAGCATAAAAAATGACTTTCCCATCCACATTTCGTGCAGCTCTTCCACAAAACTGTATTAAGGACGAAGTGCTACGTAGAAAACCTTCCTTATCGGCATCAAGAATAGCAACTAAAGAAACTTCAGGGAGATCTAAGCCTTCACGAAGTAAGTTGACACCTATGAGCACGTCAATATTCCCTAAACGCAAGTCAGAGAGAATACGCGTACGCTCTGCTGTTTCTATGCCAGAATGTAAGTAGGCGGCAGCAATATCTAATTCTGAAAGGAAAGCTGCGATATCCTCGGCAAGCTTTTTGGTGATGGAGATGACGAGAATCTTTTCCTGAGATTTAGATAAGCGTTTGCGAATTTCTTCTAGGAGATCGTCTACTTGCCCTGTTGCCGGACGGATTTCTGGAATAGGGTCAGGAATTCCTGTAGGGCGGAGAATCTGTTCGACAATATGACCTTGACTTTCGTTGAGTTCTGTCTCTCCAGGAGTAGCAGATACATAAATCACATTATGGAAATATTTCCTAGCTTCTTCATAGGTTAGAGGGCGGTTGTCATAAGCAGAGGGAAGACGAAAGCCGTATTCTACTAAAGATTGTTTCCTAGAAAAGTCTCCGCGGTACATAGCGCGTATCTGCGGTAATGTTTGGTGTGATTCATCAATAACCAGTAAGAAGTCCTCGGGGAAATAGTCTAATAGGCAGGTGGGAGGCGCTCCCGGAGGCGTGTTTGTAAAGTGGCGAGAATAGTTTTCTATACCTTTACAAAATCCGGTTTCTTTGATCATTTCGATATCGTGAGTCGTTCTATGGAATAAGCGATCTTGTTCTATAGGACGATCTTGGAAGAATGCTAAACGTTCTTCTAGCTCTTCTCGTATAGAGCGTATCGCTTGTTCGCGAACAGCTTCAGGAGTGACATAGTGGGATCCCGGATATAAAATCACTGAGGTGACCGATTCCTTAGGCATCATAGTGAGAGGATCGCTGTAGTCTATGGAAGTTAATGTGTCATTGAAAAATTCTAAACGAATGGCGAGCTCGCTCTCATACGCAGGGAAAATATCGATCACACTACCGCGTTCGCGAAAAGTTGAGCGTTGGGGGACTGAGGAAGCTTGATAATGCATTTTTACAAGCTGAGAGGCTAGTAGTGCTCTGGGATATTCCGTGCCCACTGTGAGTTCTAATGCCATGGAAGTGTAGTTTTCGGGAGAGCCAATACCATAAATACAAGATACAGAAGAAACAATTAAAGTATCTCTACGCTCTAGAATAGATCGCGTTGCGGATAAACGCAGTTTATCGATTTCACTGTTGATTAAGAGACTTTTTTCTATGTAGGTATCATTACGGGCAATATAGGCTTCAGGTTGGTAATAATCGTAGTAAGAGATAAAGTATTCAACAGCATTATTAGGGAAGAATTCTTTGAATTCTTGATACAACTGTGCAGCTAATGTTTTATTATGTGCTAATACGAGCGTAGGGCGATTGACATTAGCAACAACATTAGCAATGGTAAATGTTTTCCCTGATCCTGTAGTGCCTAACAACACCTGAGATGGCGTGCGATTACGTACGCCTTGCGTGAGTTTAGCAATAGCTTCGGGCTGATCTCCACAAGGCGAAAAAGCAGCGCGTAATTCAAAGGTCATAGGAGCATATAGCAATTAAGGTAGTAAACGAGAGCGCCATTTATGGCTTAACCCTAAGGTGTCATGGACTTCTTCCATGGTTTCTTTGGCTACAGCACGCATTTTTTCTGTGCCCAGTTGTAATGCATCTTGAAGGGCTTGAGGTTTTGTAAGTAGTTCGGCACGTTTTTCTTTCAAAGGTTGTAAAAAGAGAATAAGTTCTTCGGCAAGGCGTGCCTTGATCTCAACATCTTTTATACATCCTTGACGGTAACGTGTTTTAAATTCTTCAACTTCTTCTTTATTAGGATTGAAAATATCATGATAGATGAATAGAGGGTTCCCTTCGACTCGCCCTGGGGTCGTAGCGTGAATTCGATTTGGGTCGGTATACATTTTTCTGATCTTATCTTTGATAGTTGCATCATCATCAGAAAGGTAGATGGCGTTATTCGCAGATTTACTCATTTTCCCTTGGCCGTCAATGCCGACTAAAGAGGTAAGTTCTCCTTGTAGAGTCTCTGGCTCGGGGAATATCTCACCGTATAAACGATTAAAATTGCGAGCAATATCACGAGTTAGCTCTATATGGGCTTCATTATCTTTACCTACGGGAACGAGTTGCGCTTTAGCAAGAAGAATATCCGCGCTTTGTAAAACTGGATAGCCCACCAATCCAAAGGACAAACCACCCTCATCTATAGAAGCGTTCTTCGCCATTTCCTTAAGACTCGGAATCCCCATGATGCGATTAATCGAAATCAACATGGAAAACAGTAAGTGGAGTTCGTAGATTTCCGGTATGGCCGACTGTAAATAGATAGTCGATTTATTCGGATCTATCCCCACACTTAACCAGTCTGCAAGAACTTCATAAATGTGGTTATCCACATTGAGCACTTGTTCTTTACGTATTCTGGTTGTAAGAGTGTGGAGATCCGCAACGATAAAAAAGCAATCGTACGCTGGGTTATTCTGTAAGTCTAAACGATTTTTTATAGAGCCTACCCAGTGACCTAAATGGAGCTTGCCTGTTGGTCGATCACCGGTAAGTACGCGCGTTTTTTTGTTCATAGAATTTTATTTTATTGAAGAGATTTTTCTAGTTCTTCGAAGTGATTCTTCAATGATACGATATCTTCTTGAATTTCTAGGAGGTTTTTTTCTCCTACAGGATTCTTTTGTGCTTCCAAAAGTCGTGCTAATAGATGGCGAATCAAATGGCAGGTATTTTGTACGTCTGTCATGATAAGAAATTCTTGACCATCGACTCTCGACAAGCGATTTAAAAACACGCAACGTTCTTGCTGAGAGAGCATATCCGATGTGATGAAGTTAATGAATTCACCACGTTCGTGAACGTCTTTAGCAACACGAATCAACATCATGAACTCGGCGATTAAGCTTTGCGATGCTTGTTTTTGTTCTGCAGGAAGATCATGGATGAGTTTCCCATTGATGAGCATTTCAAAAAAGAAATTGGCTATTTCCTGTTGGCCATTAGAGCAATTAAAAACAACATTTTGAAATTCTCGGAATGTTGTATAGCCAATCGCGGTGGCGAAAATTCTTTTTAAATTTCCTTCAAGAATAAGAAAAACATTATCTTCTAGTTCCAGTGTTTTTGATTTTGCTGCCATATTTAGACCTTTGTATTGGGAATGAAATTACTTTTAACTTTTTGAAGCTTTTTTATCAATTTTTCAAGGGCAGCCTGATCCTCAGTAGACAATTCTGAGCATTTTCTTAATAATTCTGAGCCTTTGGAAAGCAGAGATAGTGCTTGTTTTGCTAAGCATATCTGACGACGATCTGTAGAAATTAGAGGGAATTCCCTTCGGATAATATCTAGGAGTTCTCCCTTACTTTCTCCACGGTAATTTCGGATAATCGCTTCTTTTTTTTCTTGAGAACCTTGGCGAGAGGCTAATGTGTAAATCGCTTGCCTTGGCATTTTCTCAGCTTCTATTTTCAGGGATTCAGGAAGAGTAGAGAAGAGTTCATAATACACAAGAAAATTGTAAGGAGTTTGACGGTTGCCATAGGTAAGTAGTAACCAAGATGAAAAAGCTCCTTCGCGGTAAGTTTTTAGTAAATCACGTACTTTTTTTATACGTTCGCCGTGCAATAGTACTGCTTGATGGTGGATTTGTTTGATTTGGGCAGAGAGATTACAAAGACTTTTGAAATCTTCTTCGGAAATCTGATCTTCAAACGTGTAATGTTGTAATAACTGGCGGAATTTTTCTTCTTCTTGTGGGGATAATTTTACATCGGAAAATCTGCTTAAGAAAGGGGAGTGCTCGCCTTCCATACGTTTGCGTGTAAGCGTTTCCATTTTATCTTGTGTATTTTTTTTGAAACGGCTCTCCAACAACGTTTTTAAATTTCCCATAGGATTACATATCCCTCAGTAAAATTAACAATTCTTTGGTTAAATTGAGGTAATCTTCAGAAGCTCGTGCTGAAGGCGCGGTAGCAAAGACAGGTTTCCCGTGGATAGCAGCTTCAGAAATCGTAATGTCTCGACGAATCTTAGTATTTAAAAGTCTTCCAGGGAATGTCTTGTGGATTAACTCAGCAAAAGCGGCGTTATTTTTACCACGATAGTTCCAAAAGGAAAGAGCAACTCCCAGGATACTCAGGGGATGGCGTGACGAAATGCCTTGAATAAATGATGACAACCTTTCTAGACCCTTAACACTATAAAACTCAGGAGTGGCACAAATTAAGGCATATTGTGCTGCAATTAATGCAGATTCGGTAAGCCAGCATAAAGAGGGGGGGGTGTCAATGATCACATAGTCATAGTCATTTTCTACAGAGGTGAGAATATGTTTTAGCCGTTCGTGAGAATAACGGTCAGCGGCTAAATTCCCCGAAACTTCTATACGCTCTAACCAAGTGTCGGCAGGAATTAAATCTAATCCTGTATCTTCGATGGGACGAATTACTTCACGAATATCTTTTTCACCCTGAAGTACGACAGCTAAGCTGTCGTAACAATCGGGATCAAGACCCAGTCCTGAAGTCAGGTTTGCTTGAGCATCAAAATCAATAAGGAGCACACGAGCGTTGTGGTATTGCGCTAAAGCTGCACCTAAATGTAGGGTTGTCGATGTTTTTGCTGTTCCACCTTTAAAGCTATTGACAGCGATGGTTTTCATTGGAGACGCTCGTCCTTGGATCTGGGTTTTCTACAATAGTGGAGTTAAACTTAAAGAGTTCTTTTCTTCAAGTAGAGTATTTAGGAATTTGTCCTCTGTCATGTCATTTAAAACTCGGTTGTCTCGGGTACGTATTGCTAAGGTATTTTGCTCAATTTCCCGATCTCCCAAAGTCACCATATAATTGACTTGCATGTTTTGTGCATTCCGTATTTTTTTACTTACAGATTCATTAGAATCATCCACCGTAACTACGAAGCCTAATTTTTGCCACGCTGTGGCCAGCTTTTGAGCTCGAGGTTGATGGCGGTCTGCCACAGTAATTACCCTGATATGCTCAGGACTGAGCCATAAGGGGAATCTTCCTTTGAAATGCTCTATAAGAATACCTAAGAATCTTTCAATAGAACCAAACAAAGCCCGATGTAACATCACAGGAGTACTTTTTTCTCCCTGAGCATTGGTGTATTCTAACTCAAATCGTTCGGGTAGGAACATGTCGAGTTGGATGGTTCCACATTGCCACGTACGTTGGATGGCGTCCTTCACATGGATGTCAATTTTCGGTCCGTAAAAAGCTCCATCTCCAGGATTGATAATGAAAGGAGTATGTGAATTGACAAGAGCTCGCTCTAAGGCTGCTGTCGCTAACTCCCAGAGTTCATCACTGCCAATTGTGGCTTTTTCTGGACGTGTTGACAACTCTAAATGGTACTCTAGCCCAAACGTTGAGTATAATTCAGAAACTAAATGTAAAATATTTAATGTTTCCTCTTCTACTTGTTCAGGGGTTAGAAATACGTGCGCGTCATCTTGATGGAATGCACGTACGCGCATAAGTCCGGAAAGAGCTCCCGAAACTTCGTAGCGATGCACGTGACCAATCTCTGCAATTCTTAAGGGAAATTGCTTATAGCTATGTAGGCGTGTTTTATAATACAACATACACCCAGGGCAATTCATGGGCTTAATTGCGTAGTCCTCATCCTCTATCTTTAGAGTGTACATGTTTTCTCTATAGTTACTCCAATGTCCAGAAACTTCCCAAAGACTACGGCTCATAAGCTGAGGCGTTTGGATTTCCTTATATCCCGCAAGTTGATGTAAGCGTTTCCAATACCCTATAAGGGCGTCCCAGATAATCATTCCTCTAGGATGGAAAAAAGGCATGCCTGCGGAACACTCTTGTTGAGAAAACAGGTCGAGTTTCATCCCTAAAACGCGGTGATCACGTTTTTTTGCTTCTTTCAACTGGTGTAGATGCTCTTTTAATTCTTTTGTTGTAGGGAAAGCCACACCATAGATTCTTACTAGAGATTCTCTTTGAGGATCTCCCCTCCAATAGGCTGCTGATGTGCGTAAAAGCTTAAAAGCTTTGACAGGGCCAGTGGAAGGCAAGTGTGGCCCCCGACAGAGATCCATAAATTCCCCTTGGGAGTAGGCAGTAATGCTCTCTCCTTCTGGAAGCTCTTTTATGAGTTCTACTTTAAAGGGATTACGGGCGAATTCTTCTAGGGCCTCGTGTTTGCTGTTAAATGTTTTTTTCTGCACCGCAAACTTTTCTTCAGCTATTTGACCCATCATATTTTCAATCATTAGGAAGTCGTCTTCACTGATAGAAAGGTTGGCGAAATCGTAATAAAATCCCTGATCGATAACAGGACCTATAGTCGGGATAGCATCTGGCCATAAACGTAGTATAGCCTGAGCTAGAATGTGAGCAGAAGTATGTAAAAAAATTTCTCGTCCTTCTGGATCTGTAAAGGTAACAAATCTTAAGGTATCTCCTTCGTTTAGGGTTGTAGACAGATCTTTAATTTGATCGTTTATGACAACGCCAGCAAAGTAATGAGAATTTTTTATTTTGCTCGCGAAATCAGCAGCTGTTGTGCCCTGAGGCAGCTCATAAGTTTCATTGTTGCAAATTACGCGGATCATCTTCTCTCCATTAAGAGTTTTTCTAGGTCTGTTATTGTAACGTTTTTCTGGATCAAAGCAAGGGCGTTTTCTTAAAAAAACTGTGTGTTTAAGTGGGGAATTCTGAGTTTTTTAGAGATGTTGAATGATAAAAGTATATTTGAGTTGGAGCCAAAGTTTTATTCTTTTATAATGGGATGTTTTCGATTCTAGAAATGACTTCTTCATGTCTATTTTTTTAGTATTTTTTACTGCTTTTATCTGGTCCTCGTCTTTTGCTTTTAGCAAATTAGCGATGGAGGCTTCGGCTCCTTTATTTGTCACAGGTAGCCGCATGCTGATTGCGGGTTTCGTGTTGGCGGGAATCGTATTGTGGAAAAAAGAGTCGTTAAAACTACCAAAACAGGCGTATGTTCCCGTTTTGATTTTATCAGTAGTGGGGTTCTATCTGACGAATGTCTGTGAGTTTCTAGGCTTGCAGAACTTATCTTCTTCCAAGGCGTGTTTTATCTACGGACTTTCGCCATTTATTTCTGCATTGTTTTCTTATATCCAGTTACGAGAGACGGTAACATTAAAGAAATTGGGGGGATTGAGTCTGGGGCTATTTGGTTATCTTTCTTACCTATTTTTTGGGGGGAGTGATACAAGCACGTGGAGCTGGCAGTTAGGTATTCCTGAAATTTTATTATTACTTGCTACGTGTTTTTCTGCTTTTGGATGGACGTTGTTAAGAAAAATAAAAAAGAACTCCTCTTTGTCAGTGATGGCCATCAATGCTTACGCTATGCTTATTTCCGGGGTGCTATCTTTGGCGCACTCTATGGTTGTAGAAACTTGGAATCCCATTCCTGTAAGTAATGGCCTTCTCTTTGTTCAAGCTATTTTCTTCCTTATTCTGTTTTCTAATCTCATTAGCTACAATTTGTACGCTAAGTTGTTGAGGAAATATTCCTCAACGTTCCTGTCTTTTTGTCACCTTGTTATGCCTGTATTTTCCGCATTTTATGGCTGGGTGCTTTTAGGGGAGAGTCTGTCGGGAGCCCTACTTCTTGCTGTGGTGTTTATGATTGTAGGTTGTCGTTTAATCTATCATGAAGAATTTCGCCAAGGCTACATTGTTTCTTAATGTAAAGCGGATTTACATAAACAAGGGCTCAATATGCATTGAGCCCTTTTGCTTATCCGAAGAAGAAAAGCTATATTAGCTAAAGATTGCAGAAGTTGTTTGTGTTTGAGAGTCCGCTATATTTTGTAGAGTTTGCAAAGCAGAGTTGAAGCTTTGTTGTGACTGCTCTTGAAGCTGTTGAGCTTGTCCTGCATATTGGCTCTGAATAGAAGACAATTGTTTCAATTCTTCAGCATGAGCTTCCGCCATACCGGCTTGTTTTTGGTGGTGAGCGATTTCGGCACCCATAACGCCCCCAACGATCCCATCAATACCTGCGGTAAGTGCGTGAACCATCTGAGACATTTGCATAGATGTCGAAAGGGCTCTACCAGCGAAAGCTGCAGCACGACCCCCCTGAGTTTTGACTACGTTCATACCTCGGGCAATTTTGTCTTTCCATCCTGGGGTATTTAAAGCTTTACCAAATAGACCACCGCTTTTTCCTGCAGCACCTGCTGTAGCTTTTGCAGCAGCACTGGCCATGTCGTCTGCCAATCCTGCGGCTGCTTTTGCTGCGCCTTGAGCAGCAGAACCCGCAGCAGTGGATGCCGCCGATGTTGCTGTTTTAGCTGCTGTGCTCGCGGCATCTGTAGCCATTTTTGAAGCTTGAGATGCTGCAGAGCTGGCTGCGGATCCAGCAGCACCCGCGGTTTCTTTTGCAAAAGCTGCAGATTTTAATCCCCCTAAGCTTTTTGCTGCAGACAGGATACCACCACCAACGGCAACAGCAAAACCTACGATATTTACAATACCCGAGATCATGCTTTGTTTAGCTTGAGCTTCTGTAGCCGCAGCTTGGTGATTCGCTTGAGTTCGAATCGCGTTTCCGATTTCTGGAGCCATAGCTACTTGGTTTTGGATAGCCTGGTTTTGTTGTTGGAACTGTGAAGACCAGGATTTTGCACTCGCTTGTGCCAGTAGTGTCATAATTAATCCCAAGAGGGCAAGAGTTCCCATCCCTTTTTTAATCACCACACCATTGACTTCTGTATTCTCGGGCGTGGGAAGTTGTGGGAGCTCATAGTTATTTTGTTGCAGTCCTTTAGGCCCTTTCACCGCTTGAGCTGTAACAGTACTCGAAGCACTGGATACCGACGTAGAAGAGGAGGATTTTTCAGATTTATCAGTTTTAGAACTTTTTGATGTTTGCGAAGAGGCTTCTTTTTTAGAAGTTCCCTGAGTTTGAGTTTCTTGAATCAGATCCTCAAAACCTGCGGCGACCTCTTCTTGCGCACCTTGTGTATTCCCTGTTTTACCTTGTCCTTGAGCTTTAGTAGCTGCTAAACTGGCATTTTGTGCAAGCTGAGCAGCTAATGAAGGATCAGCACTGTTATTTCCACTAACTCCTGATGTCATAGCAAAAATGTCCCCTTAATAAATAATTTTTATACTGCTGATGCTAAGCCTGAGCTAATAGCTTGGAAGGCTTTAGCAATTTGAGCACCCAATTTAGTTGCTTGTTGCTGCATTTCATTAGCACTGTCAGTTTGTTTCGCGGCGATTTTACTTGCCTGTTGCCAAAACATAGTGAACATCTTCATCATTTCTGATTGTGCGGTGAGCATTCCTGTTTTTTTCTGTATATCGGCAAGTTCGGTTTGTAGTTCGGATAATTTAAGATCCCCAATACCTTTAACTAAAGATGGCACAGCGACAACCAAACCCATCCCTGCAGCTACCCATTTGTTTCCTAAAGCATTGATGACTTTAGATAGTCTAGGGAAGAATTTAGAAAGAGCTTTTTGTCCTGTTTGGAAGATCTTAGACATGTTTTTCATAAGAGTCTTCACAGCTGCTTTCACAGCTTGTTTGATAATTTGTTTAATCCCTTGTTTTACAGCTGTTTTTACAGCTTCCATGATGGCCTGCTTAACAGCTTGTACAATAGCAGTTTTTATGGCTTGCATCACTGCTTGCACAGTCACTTGTGTGGCTACAGTTGTTGCTACGGAAGTGGCAGCGGCAGCACCTGCGGTAGCTCCAGCAGTTGCAGCGGCGGCAGCAGCTGTGGCTCCAGCAGCCGCAGTTCCTATAAGACCCAAACCACAAGTAAATAAAGCCGCAACAATGGAAACCACAGTGATGGTTACTGAAACAGCTATCATCACAGTGTTGACTGTTTCAAGAGTCTTGTTGCTTCCCGCCTTATTTTGAATTTCTTGCATTTTTTTGTATTCTGCGCGTTCAGAATCAATTTTGAGTCCTTGAGATTCTAAGGATATGCGGTTCATGGTTGAAGCTTGCGCTTGTGTACTTTGATAATCGGAAAGAGCAGAAGCCGTGGCTTCTCCCAGAGAGGCGATGGCTTTTGCTAGGGCCATGCTGATTTCCATAACTTCCTGTCTAGGCGTTATGGAAGGCTTAGGAAGATCAGGAGTTTCCAATGCTTGAATTGCGGAATTCGATGTTCCGTTAACAGCAGAAGCGACTAATGCTTGGATTTCTTGTAGATGTGAAGAGTTTACAGAAGATAAAGAAGAAAGAGTGGTCTCTAATGTTTTGTTCGCCTCTTCAATAGTAGACTGGAGGTTTACAGCCTGGAAAGCAGAAGCTCCAGCGGCTTGGTTAGCACCAGCTGCAGCTTCTGCGGATGCCGTCTCTTGTCCTGCGGCAATGCCTTGTCCTGCCATGAGATTCTCTGAAGATTGTGCTTCAGAAACAGCCCCAGCTTTTTCCTTACCTTGAGTTCCAGCGATATTAGTATCGCTTTGCATTTCAGCGTTTTTCCCCTGACGGGTATGCTGAATTTGCTTAGTTTCATTACCAGCGAGTTTGTCTGGGTTGGGTACAGCTTGTGGTGTAGAAGCAAGTACCTGAGCCAGGATGTTTTTCTGATTGGAACTATCTGGACCTGAGGTAGAAAGAGACATCTTCTAATTGCCCTATGTTATCTAAAATTATTGTAAAACTAACGTCTATCAGAGATATGTTTGTTTACTGTTGAAGATAAGTTCTTCAAACCATGAAGTACCGAGGCGAGATCTTTAGCGAACTTAGCATCTTCTTTAGGATTGTTAAACAAGCCTTCAGTTAAACTCTCGATAGGTAGAGAATCTAAAGTGCCGTTTAGCGCCGCCATCATCTGAGCCAGCTGCTTCTCATCTTGAATCCCAGAAAATGTCTGAGCTAAAGGTAAATCTTCATAGATCGAGGACACTAACTTCTCTAAGTTTGAGATAGCTTTTTCTTGTTTGTCTGTTTCCTTAGAAACTAAGGCTGGAGAGGTGGGAGTGTGTTGGGTAGACGTCTTCTTCGCTGTAGTCGTAGTTTTTTTTGTTTTTCTGACTTTTTTATTCATATTGGAGTTCTCCTAACCCTAGGTTAATTTTTTTTTCCGGAGTTTTTTTTGGCCGGTGTTTTTGATTTAGCAGAGGTAGTTTTTTTCTTTTTTGGAGTTGTGTCTGCGCTCTTCCCTTTAAGAGAATCTTTCATGATGTTGCAGCGTTCTTTTAAAATTCTGTACTCGGGTTTGTTAGCGCAGATATCAATAGTGATGTCTAAGAAATCTTTCGATTCTTCGGTTTGATCGATCTTCATCAAGCTGTCAGCTATGTAATAGGGAGGGATCGGGTTATTGGGCTCCGCATCAAAAGCAAGGAAGAAGCCAAAGGCCGCTTCATTGTACATTTTGAGTTGATGGTAACATGAGCTTAAGCCTAGGATATACTTGTAGCACTGGGGCTTTGAGGCTGTAAGGATCTGGAAAAGGCCAATGGCTTCATTGTATTTCCCTTGGGAATAAAAGCTGTAGGCTATGGTATAGATCTCTTCTAATAAAACGTCGGATAGCCCTAGGATTTGTTGGAGAGTTAATCCGGCATCAAGTCCCTGTAAAATCCCTGTTAACGCTTGTTTTGTTTCTTCTTCTGTAGGGACAGGATATTTCTGTTCTAAATCATTAGCCTTAGCTTTTTTTTGTGCAGCAAGCTCAGCGAGTCGGCTACGTGTTTTTTTATTAAACGAGGCTGATGGCTTTTTAGAATTATTTGAAGTAGGCTTGCTCATTAATATAATTCCTAAAATTAAAATTATTTAATTCATAAATCAATTTTAAAATTAATTTTTTTGAAAAGACAAGTTATTAATTAGATATAATTTAAAGTCTTTACAGATAATTATTTGATAAGTTGTTCTTATTTTGTCTCTTACGGATTATAAAAATTACGTGTCTTGACATTAGTTTTTGGGTATTTTACTTTTTGCTTTCGCAAGATCTTTGATTAGAATTTTCTATGGCTGTACGACCCCGGATCCAACTACTCGATACCGTGACTATCAATCAGATAGCCGCGGGAGAGGTGATTGAAAATGCTGTATCTGTTGTTAAAGAGTTGGTAGAGAACGCTTTAGACGCTGGAGCTGATGAGATAGAGGTAGAAACTCTAGGGGGAGGTCAGGGCCTTATTGTTGTTAAGGACAACGGCTGCGGGATGAGCTCTGACGAGGTGACCTTAGCTCTTAAGCGTCACGCTACCTCAAAGATCGAAGAGTTTTCCGATGTGTTTTCATTATCAAGTTTTGGCTTTCGCGGCGAAGCCCTCCCAGCAATAGCCTCTATTTCTAAGATGGAGATCCTTTCCTGTCCCAAAGGAGAAGAAGGGTCGAGAACCATCATCCACGGAGGAGAAGTTATTGCTGCAGAGGCAAAACCACGTCAGCTAGGAACAACCATTTCCGTAGATTCTTTATTTTATAACGTTCCTGTGCGTCGAGGGTTTCAAAAAAGCCCGCAAACAAATCGGATAGCGATGAGAAAGCTATTAGAAAATCGGATTTTATCCCTAGAGAGTGTGGGTTGGTCTTGGATAAGCGAAAGACAGCAGGAATTTCATATACTTAAGCATCAAGGCCTTGCTGAGCGTGTGGCGTTTGTGATGGGCGAGGGTTTCATGCAGGAGGCTTTGAGAGTCGATAGGGTAGAGGAACCTATACGTATTGTAGGTTTTCTAGGTTCGCCATGTTTTCATCGCCCCACACGTTTAGGACAGCGGATTTTCATCAATGACCGTCCTGTAGATTCCCCGCTGATATCCAAGCAAATCAGCGAGGCGTATACGATGCTCTTGCCTCCACAAAGGTATCCTGTTTTTGTTTTAAAACTCTATCTTCCTCCGCAGTGGTGTGATTTCAATGTGCATCCTCAAAAAACAGAAGTAAGAATTCTTAAAGAAGAATTTGTTAGAGAATTCCTTTCCGAATCTATAGGGGAGGTATTAGCCCGTTCTCAAGAATCTTCAAGTTATAAAAAAACATCCTTGACTTTGCCTACGCTGCGTTTTTTTGATGGGCAACTTCCCGAGATCTCTTTAGAACAACCTCGGGAGTCTATGAGCTTACCCGTAACACAATTAGCCACACCTTCCATACGATCTATTTCTTCCCTGGGTTGCCAGCAGGAGATCCCTGCTGTAGATACACAGACAGAAATAGTTTGGGGAGAATCTCAAGAGGTGCGTTTTTTAACTTCATTAGGAAAAATAGTTCTTGCAGAGGACTCTGAAGGAGTTCATGCTATTTTTACAGAAGCTGCGCGTAAACATTTGTTTTACTTATCTTTGATAGAAAACCAACAAGAACACTATAAGAGCCAGTCTTTTTTGGTTCCGTTATGTTTGGAAGTGACGCCTCAAGAGAGGGTTTTTCTTTTATCTCATATCGAAGAATTTAAACAGTTGGGAATAGAAATCTCTCAAATCGGCCCTTGTGTATTTGCTATTGAAAGTGCCCCGACGTTTATAGGTGAAGAAGAGTTGAAATCTTGGATACTCTCTTTAGCAGCAGAAAGTCATACAAAAGTTGATAAAAAGGCTATAGCTCTTTTGATCAAAGAGTCTTTAACTCAAACCATATTTGGTAAAACACTACGAACATTCGATATTTCTTGGCTATCTTTGCTCTGGCAGATAGGTAAGCCGGAAAAGGCGTTTGATGGGACGCTGATACGTCGATTAATTTTAGACGAAGATTTTATTAAGGAGTAAATTATGTTCCAAGATCGTATTGAAAGAGCTCAGGCGGCTCTCGTAGATTATGGTATTGACGGATTTATCGTAGAAAGAAGCGAGGATCTTGCGTATTTCTTAGGTGATAAAGTGACCTCAGGAACCCTTCTCATAGGGAAAAATGAAGTCGTATTTTTTGTCTATCGTATGGATAAAGATCTCTATGCTGACCTTCAAGGTCCTTCTCTTGTATTTTGTGATAGAAACATCGGAGAATTTCTCCTTCCTTACCTTGAGACAACAACATATCAAATTTTAGGTTTTGATAGTTTTCATACTTCATTTCATAGGTATCAAGAAAGAGAAAATGCCTCATGTTCTTGGATGCCCATTCATCTATTTACAGAAAAATTGCGCAGCATAAAGTCTGCGGATGAAATTGAGAAGATGAGCCAGGCGGCGGCCCTAGGTTCTGAAGGTTATGATTATGTGCTCTCTGTGCTGAAAGAGGGCATAACAGAGAAAGAAGTTGTACAACTTCTTCGTATATTTTGGGCTAAGGCCGGCGCTGAAGGTCCATCGTTTTCTCCTATTGTTGCTTTTGGTCATCATTCTGCCTTTCCTCATGCCATGCCTACGGATAGGGCCCTACGTAAAGGAGATATCGTACTTATTGATATAGGCGTTTTGTATCAGGGATATTGTTCAGATATGTCGCGCACAGTAGCGTGGGGGCGCCCTGATTCTCGTCTTGTAGAAAGTTATCCTGCCGTAGTAGAGGCACAGCAAGAAGCTATGAAATTATGCCGAGCGGGTGCTCTATGTCTAGATATTCACGAAGAGGCTGCTCGCATTCTTAGGAAATATGACCTCGAGGATTATTTTTGCCACGGTGTAGGCCATGGTGTGGGAAGGAATATCCACGAATATCCTGTACTATCTCCAAAATCCGGTACAACGACTTTAGAGACAGGAATGACCGTGACCGTTGAGCCTGGAGTGTATTTCCCAGGGATTGGCGGTATACGCATTGAAGATACGGTGTTGATAGATGGAAATAAAAATTTTAGTTTAACCAATCGACCTGTGTCTACAGAGTTAGTTTGCTTATAAAAGTATTCTCTCTTTGTTTAGTTGTTTTTTAATGTTAAATACAGATGCTTTTGTTTGTATAAATTGATTTTTTTTCTCTAATCGGTTATCTTTTAACTTTATTTTTAGTTTGCTTCTCATATGCACCAGCTTTTTTCAATCGGATACAGCCTGATGAGTATCGCTGCTTTGCTCTGGATGGTGTGTGGTGTTCCAGATCATTTGGAAAGCCTATATAATGTTTCTTTGAATTTTGATGGTGCAAAAGAGAAACAAGAGATGTTCCCTCAGGCTCAAAATGTCTCTAAAGGGATTTGGTTTTTAGATTTCCCGGAACTGAGGGAAAAGTTGCCAGATCTTAGACAAGAGCTGGTGTTTTTAGGCAGCAACAACCGCCCTGACGCGTGTGGCGGTAAGTTTTTTTTGGAATTAGCGACCTCTAAGGATACTTACGTTGCTAGCGCCAATGAAAAAGTTTACCTGCAGGTTGTTCCTTCTCCTGAAGGGGGGATATTTACTTTTAGTCCCGAAGGCAAGCCTACAGACTTATGGTTAGAGTGCCGTCCATTGAGCATGGATAACCGTATAGAAGTCAAAGTCCGTTTACTGGGTGTAAATAGAGAGGTGATTACCTCTCCTAAAGAAAGAGAGACCCTGTTGTTAAATGCTCCTGTTCGGGGGATGGAATCTTGGGAAATTGGTGGTGTTCGTGTGGATGCCAGTTTCCCTATGAAGCAAAAGATTCGTCGTATAGGCAGTGACAAGTTCCTTCTTATGCATGGGGGCTCAGACTACGCCGATAAAGCTGTTAAAGAACGCGTGGATTTTGTGTCTCTGGCTGATGAGAACTACAGTCGTTACCTTGCTGTTGGCGATATTTTACTTTGGGATGGAAATTGTTGGCAGACATGCGGGGAATTTCGCGGAAAGAGTTCCGAAGTGCCTCTTTTAGAGGTGAAGAAGATAGATGAGAAAGTCATGGTCATAGAAGTGTGGAATGTTGGGGGAACATCCCGGCAGTCTATGAGTTTAGTAAAAACTATGAGTTCTCCTATAGAGGTTGCCGAGATCATTAAGGAATTTGAATTTGTTGGGATGCGTTCTTGGTCCCGTCCCATCATACAGGCTGGTGGGCAGAGAATGATTCTTTCTCCTGATGATTGGGTGGTATACACAGGAAAATCTTGGGAAAAGATCACGCGAAAAGAACAGCTGGAAGATTATCTTTCAGGAAAGACTCAAGGGCCGTTGTTGGTTTTTGATAAATTAGAAAAGGACTCGAGGGAGTTTGTTTTGCGCGCTCATGTATTTAATGCGCAAAGGACTTTAGTCGAGGCGGTGACACTGCCATTAAAGCCAGGGTTTGACGTTGGGTATGCAGCTTCCAAAGAAGAGGCAATTCCAGGAAGACAGGCTCTTGTAGGCAGCGAGGGAACCAACCGTGGGGGATCATAAATGCGTTTTTGGCGTACTCCTTTAGTTTATTTCTTTGGATTGTCGGGTTTAGCTTGTTGCACTCCCGGTCTAGCTCTAACCGTTGCGGAAAAAGCCGCTTCTTTAGAAAAATCCAAAGACTCTATAGATATTTCCTCGGGTTTGGCTTCATTTAACGCAGAGATGAAGGAATATAACCTGCAGTTAAAAAGCCTTTATGAAGAAGCCGCCGCTTTACGTGCATCAGGTTGTGAAGATGAAGCTCGATGGCAAGGGCTTTTACATCAGCTAACGGACGTAAAAAATCAAATTCAGCGTATCGAAAATCTTTGGGCTGCGGAAATTCGTGAACGGGGAGAAAATCCCGACGATTATGCTTTGTGGCACCATCCTGAGGCTACAATCTATAATTTGGTGTCAGATTATGGTGAGGATAATGTGATTTATCTGGTGCCTCAAGATATCGGTTCGATCAAAGTTTCTTCACTATCAAAATTCACTGTTCCCAAAGAAGGTTTTGAAGAGTGCTTGATGCAGTTGCTCTCTCGTCTTGGCATTGGCATACGTCAGATAAGCCCGTGGATTAAAGAGCTCTATACAACGCGCAAAGAGGGGTGTGGCGTTGCTGGGGTTTTCTCTTCTAGGAAGGATTTAGATTTGCTCCCCCCCACGTCTTATATTGGTTATGTATTAAATTCTAAGAATATTGATGTACGTGCGGATCAGCATATTTTAAGAAAGTTTGCTAATCTTGATACCATGCACATTGATGCGTTTGGGGGGAAGTTGTGGGTTTTTGGCTCCGTCGGAGAAATTCACGAGCTGCTGAAAATCTACGACTTTATTCAAGAAGATAGTGTACGTCAGGAATATCGCGTTGTTCCTTTAACAAAGATAGAAGCTTCCGAAATGCTTTCTATACTTAAAGCGGCATTTCGAGAAGATATGACTAGAGAGGGGGATGAAGAAGGACTCGGTCTTAAAGTTGTTCCTCTACAACACCAAGGGCGTTCTCTATTTTTAAGTGGTACTGCAGCTTTAGTACATCAAGCTATAGATTTGATTAAGGATCTTGAAGAAGGCATAGAGAATCCTACAGATAAAACAGTCTTTTGGTATAGCGTTAAGCACTCTGATCCGCAAGAATTAGCCGTCTTATTATCACAAGTCCATGATGTGTTTTCTGGTAAGGAGGGCACCACCCCCCCATCTTCTGAAGCTATCCTTCGGGAAGCGGCTTCTACAATAAGTATCGATACCGCTTCAGTAGGTTCTGTAAAAGAGGGTTCTGTAAAATATGGAAATTTTATAGCAGATTCTAAAACAGGAACTTTGATCATGGTTGTAGAGAAAGAAGCTCTGCCCAGAATCAAGATGCTATTAAAAAAGCTGGACGTTCCTAAAAAAATGGTGCGTATAGAGGTTTTGCTATTTGAAAGAAAGCTTTCCAACCAACGTAAGGCCGGATTAAATCTTTTGCGCCTGGGAGAAGAAGTTTGTAAAAAAACCTCTTCTACGATCTCTTGGACAAGTTCAGGGATTTTAGAGTTTCTTTTTAAAGGGAATACAGGTTCTTCTGTAGTTCCTGGTTATGATCTGGCTTATCAGTTTCTCATGGCTCAAGAAGATGTGCGTATCAATGCTAGTCCTTCCGTAGTTACTATGAACCAAACGCCTGCAAGAATAGCGATTGTAGAAGAGATGTCGATCGCTGTTTCTGCGGATAAAGAAAAAGCCCAGTACAACCGTGCGCAATATGGTATTATGATCAAAATGCTTCCCGTAATCAATGTAGGGGATGAAGACGGGAAAAGCTATATTACTTTAGAGACAGACATTACTTTTGACACAACTGGGAAAAATGCTAACGAGCGCCCTGATGTTACTCGACGTAATATTACTAACAAGGTGCGTATTCCTGATGGAGAGACAGTAATTATCGGAGGCTTACGTTGTAAGCACGCTTCGGATTCTCAAGATGGCATTCCGTTTCTTGGGGAGATCCCCGGTGTAGGGAAGTTGTTTGGTATGAACTCTACAGCCGATAGTCAAACAGAAATGTTTGTATTTATCACACCGAAAATTTTAGATAATCCTATAGAAAAAAAAGAACGTCATGAAGAAGCGATTCTTTCTTCACGTCCTGGGGAAAATACGGAATTTCGCCAAGCATTGTTTGCTGGAGAAGAAGCTGCCAAGGCCGCTCATAAAAAATTAGAATTCATTTCTGCTATAGAGTTACCCGCGTCTCAAGTACAGGGGCTAGAGTACGATGGGCGGTAAGTCTTTACTTTCTCAAGAGCTTCTTAATGCTCTACCCTATAGCTTTCTAAAAAAACACTGTTTACTGCCCTTAGAAGAGCAGGAAAACGGCATAACGATGGCTTATGCACACTCGACTTCTCTTATGGCGAAAGATGAGGTGCAGCTGCTGATAAAGAAGCCTGTGCTTTTTATCCTTAGGGATGAAACAGATATCTTAAAAAATTTACAAAAGATCTATTCGAATTTAGAAGGGAAGGCTTCTGACATGCTGTTAAGCATGAAAGAAGGGGGACTCTCTCAAGCAAGTGAAGAGGAAGATCTTTTAGAAAATACAGATGCTGTTCCCGTCGTGCGTTTTTTAAATCTCATTTTAAAAGAGGCTATAGAAGAACGGACTTCGGATATTCATTTTGAACCTTTGGAAGATTCTTTACGCATACGCTATCGTATTGATGGAGTCTTGCATGACCGTCTTTCTCCACCTGCGCATCTACGTTCGGCTTTGATCACTAGGATTAAAGTTTTAGCGAAGATGGATATCGCAGAGCATCGTCTACCTCAAGATGGAAGAATAAAAATCCAAATAGGCGGCCAGGAAATTGACATGCGTGTGAGTACGGTTCCTGTGATCCACGGGGAGCGTGTTGTTCTGAGGATTTTAGATAAGCGTAATGTCATTCTAGATATCTCTGGGTTGCACATGCCTAAGAATATCGAAAAGTCTTTTAGGGAGGTCATAGCTGTTCCTGAGGGTATTCTCTTGGTGACAGGACCTACAGGAAGCGGAAAAACAACCACGTTGTATAGTGTGATACAGCATCTTTCCGGTCCTTTTGCCAACATTATGACAATAGAAGACCCCCCTGAATACAAGTTGGCAGGAATCGCTCAGATTGCTGTGAAACCTAAAATCGGTTTGTCTTTTGCCTGTGGTTTACGACATTTGCTTCGTCAGGATCCTGATGTTGTAATGGTGGGGGAGATTCGTGATCAGGAGACTGCAGAAATAGCGATACAGGCAGCACTCACAGGACACCTTGTTGTGAGTACATTGCATACTAACGACGCGATTTCTGCCATCCCCCGTCTTTTAGATATGGGAGTAGAACCCTATTTACTTTCGGCAACAATTATCGGTGTTGTAGCGCAAAGGTTGGTAAGGAAAATCTGTCCTAATTGTAAGGAGCATTGTGCAGCAAGTGTTCAGGAGCGAGCGTTTCTACACTCTATAGGCGTCGATGCCGATGTGCCGTTATATTATGGAAAGGGATGTGCTCAGTGTTTCCGTTCAGGATATAAGGGGCGTCAGGGAATTTACGAATTCTTCCATCCTGATGCAGCCTTGCGTTCGGAAATCGCTATGCATAAGCCCTATCATGTGTTGCGAGAATATGCTGAACAGAAAGGATTTCAACCTTTATTACAACATGGTGTCACTCTAGCTCTTTCAGGAGAGACGACTTTGTCGGAAGTGTTCCGTGTGACGAAACGGTATGACTAAGGAGGGGGATATGCCACGATATCGCTACACCTACCTTAATGCTAAAGAGCGGCGTAAACAAGATTGGATAGAAGCATTACATCTTCAGGAAGCGAGAGAAAAACTTGCCCAACAGGGTGTACAACTGTTGTCGATTCGCGAGGTGCCTCCCTGTCGTGTACGATTAAAAAATAGCGAGTTGATCATTTTCTCAAAACAAATGCTCCTTCTTCTCCGTTCGGGGTTGCCTTTATACGAAACGCTATCTTCACTGCGGGATCAATATCAAGGGCAGAGCATGTCCGGATTGCTGACAGTGTTTATGGAAAAGCTTCGTGGAGGAGGATCCTTGTCACAGGCAATGGCAACGTATCCAGGGATTTTTGACAATTTTTATCGCAGCGCTGTTCTCGCTGGAGAAAGTGTAGGCAACCTAGAGGGGTGTTTGCAAAACATCATCATAGTTTTAGAAGAACGTGAGCAAATGACCAAAAAGCTCACAGCAGCGCTTAGCTATCCGATAGTTTTGTTAGTATTTTCTCTAGCTGTGATTCTCTTTTTCCTTACGGGGGTGATTCCTTCGTTGAAAGAGACATTTGAAAATATGGAGCCCAACACACTGACTTCTATAGTCTTCGGTCTTAGCGATTTCGTGTGTAAATACAAGTATCTTATACTCGGCTTCTTGGGATTGGGAATGGTGAGCATCATAGCTACACGCCGTCAACCCTTCTGGAAAAAATGGTACGAGAATACTGTATTTTCTATTCCTGGAGTGAAGAATTTTTTTGTCAAATTGGGATTTACTCGGTTTTGCTCCGTAGTTTCGGCGATTCTGCGTGGTGGTGGAACTTTGATCGAGGGATTAGAGCTTGGCTGTGGAGCTGTTCCTTATGACGTACTACGTGAAGATATGCGACAAATGGTACACGCTGTCATCGAAGGGAGTTCGCTAAGCAAAGAGTTAGCAAAAAGACCCTGGGTGCCGAAATTGGCATTGGGGATGGTGGCTTTAGGAGAGGAATCCGGAGATCTTGCTGATGTTCTCGGCCATGTCGCTCATATTTATAATGAAGATATTCAAAAAACACTCACCTGGATAACCTCGTGGTGCCAGCCAGTGATTCTTGTGTTTCTGGGGGGAATTATAGGGATAATTATGTTGGCAATACTTATCCCATTAACAAGCAATATTCAAATTTTATAGACAAACAGGGCAGAAGTTATGAAAAAACAAAAACGTAAACAATCCATCACATTGATTGAAATGATGGTGGTGATCACATTGATCGGGATTGTTGGTGGAGCTTTAGCTTTTAATATGCGCGGAAGCATTCAAAAAGGCAAAGCTTTCCAATCAGAGCAAAACTGTGCCAAGGTGTACGACATCTTAATGATGGAATATGCCACAGGAGGAGCTTCTTTAAAAGAGATCGTCGACCGGAAAGAATCCGTTCTTGAAGGAGCGGCATGGTGTAAAGAAGGGAAAAAATTATTGAAAGACGCCTGGGGTGAAGACATCATTGTGAAGGTCAATGACCAGGGTGATGACTTGATAGTGTTTTCGCAACGAGCAACAGGAACAAATAAAAAGCATGGGTAAAGGTGGCTATGGCTCTACGTAAAAAGAAGGTAAAGCGGAGTTTTCTGCTTATCGAGGTATTGATGTCACTGTCCTTAGTTTGTCTAGTGCTTATGCCTTGCATTCGTTTTTACTGTGGGGTGCATAAATCTATTCAAGATGATGTGATCAATTTACAGTTGCCCGCGGTGATTGATTATTGTTTTTTTGCCGTTGAAGATACTATGCGCGAGCACATGCTGAATGGAAATTTTCCTACATCAGGTTCGGGTGAACTCTCCTGTGTTGTTTATACAAGCCAAGGGAAGGGGATACGGGTTCCCTATGTGTATTCTATAGACATTCGCAAAGGCATGCGTGTAGAGACCAACATGGTAAAAGCTTGTTTTGCCGATGTTGTCGTTGAGATTTTCCCTAATCAAAAATATACAACATCGGTGCAACGGAGTGTATGCGTAGTCGTGTAAACTTTTTTAAAAAACAGAAAAGGTCCTTCCTGCTTATGGAGGTGTTGGTCTCCATGACCTTATTCGCCGTACTATTCGGTATTTTAGGGTTTTGGCAAAGGCACATGTTTTGCTCTACGAAACGCGATGAGCAGGCATACAAAACCTTTTTACAGGAAAACTACGCGTATAAGCAACTGCGGACTATATTCCGCACTACATCGCAAATAGAAGAGATCCCGGGTGCGCTATGTTCTGTAGTTTTTGATCGTGGGGTCTACCGGGATCCTGATCTTGCCGGAGAAGTCGGAGGCTCTCTATACTATCATAAAGAGCAAGGAAGACTAGAACTGCAAATACGTAGTTTAAGAAATCACGGTAAGGTAGAAACCTCTTTACTTTTAGATAACGTCTCCCAAGTAGATATTGTTCCTCGGAGGAACACGAGTGATTCAGAGCTTCCTGAGAGGGTGCTCATGGTCATCCATCGCCATTGTCCTAAGAGTACTGAGCGCGTGTTGACATACCAATTTGCCCTGGGGAAATAACGATGCAGTCTTACATTTTCACCTTACTCTGCCTGGCTTCTTTAGTTTCTATGGTGTCTTTTGATGCTGTAAATGCAAGAAAACGCGCAGTTTATTCGCGGATGGTAGAAAATAGTGAAAATCTCTTTACGGCACAACGCTCCGCCTGCGCAGAGGTAGAATATCAGGAAAAATCTAAAAAAATCTCTGCTATGGAAAAGATTTCTCGAGATGCTGAAAATTCTTCTCCAAAAAAGACAGCCAAGGTAGCGACCACGAAAAAACGTAAATACCGCCTTCTAAAAGTTCCTTTTTCACGACCTCCGAACAACTCTAGGTTGAATTTATATGCTCTTATGCAAGAGTCTCCAGAGGATTACGCAGATTCCGTATCTTGGCATGCACTATTTATACGCTTGTTGAGACGTGTTTATGTGGATACAGGCTGCGTGCCTCCAGGTTCAGAGTACGCGGTTACGAAAGCTTTGCTAAATAAAAAAGAGGAGATTCTGCAAGGGGGGAAAAAATTTGGAGCCGATGTCATTGAAACTCTTACGTTGCCCTCACAAGAGGCAGAGATTCTTTATACTATGCTGCGAGGCACGAAAACTATCCAACCTCTGCTGAATTTTCTTCATTATGAAGAGAAACCTCAAGGGATGATAAAGTTAAACTTGATATTTGCTGATCCCTTACTCTTAGAAGCCGTTATAGATCACCCTAACGCGTATCGAGAGCTGGAAGCTCTCCGAGGGGGGATTTGGGAAAGTGTAAAACGGCAAGAACAATCCATTCAAGAGCATGGAGAAGCCGCTGCTTTAGAGCTCTTTAAAACACGAACGGATTTTCGTATGGAGTTGAGGGATAAGACGCAGATTCTTCTTTCGCAATACGATCTGCTCCCCTTGCTGAATAAAAAGATCTTTGATTTCACCTTAGGGAATGCCGGAGACTATCTCTATCTCATTGATCCAGAAACAGGAGCTGTTTCTCGATGTCGCTGCTCTCCAAAGAGTAATAAATTATAATTAAAAATTTCTTATTTATCTTTAAATATTTTTTTTGATAATTGTGTATTATAAGTATTTATAAATAAAAAAGATTTTTAAAGGTAAGGCTATGGCAGATGAGACACCAAAAGAAAACTCTTCTTCGAAAGAGTCGTCCTCTCAGTTTGAGTCTTTGAAGCGTAAGGTGAAGGATTTGCATGCCAATCCTAAAGTAGGAAGAATGAAGAGATTCTTTTCTCATCACGCTCGAGAAGCTGTCAGTGGAGCTCTAGTTCTATTTGGTATTATTACTGATTTTGTATCTTGGGTAGGTGGATTATTTGTCGCCTGCGGCGTGGTGCTAGGTTTTTATTCTGAAATTCGCGCGGTGTTGAAAAATCTTCAGAGTTATTATGCGAAGAATGGCCCTGCCAAGAATGCTCTTCTTTGTGGCTTGTTATTGTTCTTCTTTTTGAATGTTTTCCCTTTTACACTGTCGTTTTTAGTCTTGTGTTTGATTCTTGTTTTACTTGGGGACAATAAGAGCAATGATTCCTCTCAGAAACCTCTATAAGTTTATAGAGTCTTAGCGAAATAAGCTGCTGGAATTTCGTGGCTTTTTCGCTGCATATTTTCTCAATATAGATTTTTAGATGGTTCTCCCTAAAGGACTTTAGGATTAGATCCGAGAAGCATGATGGGTGTTTCTTTAAACCACGCTAATGTGAAGTAGTCGATTTGTTTGACTATGAACCACCAAGCAAGAGTGAGGAACAATAGACCCATGAAGGCTTTCAAGGCAGAAAGGAGATAAATCACCTGCACTTGCGGAGCCATTCTATTAATAATTCCTAAGAATAAGTCAGACATGAGCATAGCTACAGCTGCCGGAGCACTAAGCTGAATAGTCATAATCAGACAGAGCTGACACATTTTAATTAAGGTAATCCAGATAGGAGCATCTAGAGACATCATCTCCATGGGGAGAAATTTATGAATAGGAATGACTTCTAGAGATTGGAGTAAAATCGTTAAGACAATTCTATGACCACCCGATAACCAGAAAACTATAGTCACAAAATAGTGATAGAAGATCCCATGAGGCGAGGTTTGCTCAATAGAAATTAACGATGTTGCTCCTTCTAAACCTTGAATACCTTGTTGGTTAGTAATAAAGGATCCTGCAGATTGTGCAGCATAAAAAGGAAAAGAAAGAATAAAACCGATTAATGTACCGATACAGATCTCTTTTATAATGAGAATATAGAACACATCATCATCAAGATAATTGGCTACATGAGTGCTCATCAATACTTTAGGAAAGATGATGGCTACCCAGGAAAGCGCAATGCCAATTTTAATCGGTGCGGGGAATAATTTCCCCCCAAGGAAGGGAACTATAGCAAATATAGGAAGTAATCTAGATAAAAGCAGCAAGAAGACACTCCAAACATAAGCCGGAGGCTTTTGCAAAATGTAATTAAGGTATGTAGACTCAAAAACAGAAACAAGCTCTGGTAAAGAGATTGCCATAGCTGTTTATTTCCATTTATAAAAGTTTTGGAAGATTTGAGAAGCAAAACGGAAAATCATATTGCTTAGCCACCCCCCAGAAATCATCAAGGTGCCAAAAATCACGACTAACTTAATAGCAAACGCAAATGTTTGTTCTTGGATTTGTGTTGCTGCTTGGAAGATGGCAACCATGATACCCACAATAGAGGCCAGGATAATCGGAGGCGCAGAGATAATCAAAATCAGTAACAACGACTGATAGGAATACTCAAAGAGCATGGATTTAAAACTTGCGGCGAGTGCTATCACGGCATATCCCTATTTAAAGCTAATCATGAGACCTTGAAGTAATAACGTCCAACCATCCACCATCACAACAAGAAGTAATTTTAAAGGTAGCGAAATCGATAGTGGCGAAAGCATCATCATTTGCATAGCTACCAAAACATTGGCTGTGACTAAATCTATGACAAAGAACGGTAGGTAAATGAGGACGCCTATTTCAAAAGCATTTTTAATCTGCCCCATAATAAAAGCAGGAATGACAATCACAAAATCCGAAGCTGTCATATGTTCTCGGATCTCTGGGGGAAATGTTTTTTGAGAAATCTTATAAAAACTTTGGATCTGACTTTTTGGCGTATTGCGTATTAAGAATGACCGTAAGGGTTCTTTGGATTTGTTTAGTGCTACGAAAACCGTTTCTGCGCCTTCTGCTGAGAATAGGTCTCTAGGGATAGCATTGCCTTGAATTTCTTTCCTAGCGTCATTGTACATAGCCACGCCGGTAGGGAACATCACATAAATAGAAAGAATCAATGCGATCCCGTTAAGGACCTGGCTAGGTGGAGTTTGTTGTACGCCTAAAGCGTTTCTTAGCAGAACGAGAGTGATAATAATTTTCAAATATGATGTTAGCAGCATCATCAGGAAAGGGGACAATGCTAGGAAAATTAAGATGACTGCCTGAGTAGTCAGATCAGGATAGGTATCGGAAAAACTTCCTTCGGACAGGTGTTCTCGAGGAAGAACATCGTCAGCTGTGACTCTTTCTCGGAATGTAGGCTGGGGGTAAGTTTTTTTTACTTCAGGTTGTGGAGAAGCCACAGGCAACTCTGTAGGTTTAGAGGGCTGACAACGCGACGAACAAGAGGTATCGTATAATCCGTTATCTGCAAGACACCACGGTGCGCTCAAGATAAACATACACAGGAAAGTACGAAAAATGAAACGCATGATGTCAAATACCTTTATTCTTGCTTGTTCTGAGCTTCATCTACAGGATTTTGTTGTTTTAGTATAGTAGAGAACGCTTTTTCTAAAGCAGCTAATTGTACATCCAGCTGAGCATTTACTATACCTGCTTCTGTTTCTATGACACAACCTCCTTGTGTCACATCTGCTTTAGGAGCAATAATCAATGTATCAGCATACTCAACGATTTTTTTCAACTCAGGGCGGTTTTGCTCAACAATGGCAAGATCTTTGGGATTGACGTGGATGATGATCTTTTTATGTTGAGTGAGTTCTTTCAATGCTTTAGCAATAATAGAAACAATAGTTTCTGGATGGATTTCTAATTCTTTACCGAGAATCTTTTTCACACTAGCAATAGCTAAAGGAACAAGAGCTTCTTTAACTTTATTACGGAGACTATGAGTTTCTTTTTCTAAATAGGCAAGTTGAGAATTCCATTGTTCACAGCCTTCTTTAAAGCCTTGCTCTTTCGCATTTTTACGTAATACTTCACATTCTTCTTTTGTTGCATTAGTGTAAGATTCACTATCTTCTTTTGTTTTTTCTAAGAGTTCTTTAGCGTCAAGCAGAGCTGAAAAAGCCTCCGGAGCAAGGACTTTTTTATTCGGTACGACTTCGTCATGTTTAAAAATTAGACTAAAAAACTTCATTCATTTAACAGCGCATAAAACCCTAAGATTTTTTAATGTTTAGAGAGGAAACGCTGCTCCTTCTTTTCGTTATTTTCATTCCTTATTATTAACACTCAACTCATATGCAAGGAAAAAAGAGAAAGTCTCCCTGATTATTTGTTCATGCTCTGAGTTTTAGAGATCTTACTGTACTAAGATCTTCATGCATAATTCTAACTGGCTCTTAAAATAGTCTCTGTGGGGATGTTCATAGGATTTTCGTAGAGCTTGTTCAAAAATATATCCCCGACCGATATCTAATCTACGTAGAAAATACCAAAGGAAAGAGGCATCTTCTTTTGCCAAGGCTATAGCAAGAAATTGAAGTCCTTGTTTGTGAATAAAATTGTGGAAATCATGATCGTTATCCCAAGAGACAAGAAATTCTGTAGTTTCCAGATGTTTCATAGGGTGCGATTGGCAATAAGACAAGAAGAGTTGTTCTGTAGGAGAAAGGATCTTATGCACGCGATCGATAATGACTTTATCAACAATGTTGCGTAGTTCTTTGGCTATGGCGAATAATCCTAAGCAGTTAATCAACGTCATCTTTGTCGTTCCGGAATAGTATAGCATAGCATTGAACGGCGAAGCAGGAAGAAATATCTCTTCGATAATCCCCGGAGGACGGATTTTTTTGCTCAACATATCGAGTAGGTAGAACGCACCAAAATTTGAGCAGCGTTGCTTAGCAATAGACACTCCTGGAAGCAAGGGAAGCAATTCTTGAACTAAAGAATCAGGTAGCCAAGAGAGTAATTGGCGTTGTATAACTTCTGGAAAATCTTTAATGGCCACACTAATCCATGAAGGATGAATTGTTGCCAACCAACACATAGTGAAGGATAAAGAACTTAGAGGAATATCCTCATGATGCGTAGGTGAGATTAAGAGATCCTCTGGCAAAAAATTTGCAAGATCGTCTTCTTTGGAATACTTCATTAAGATATTCAACGTTCCAAAAGTGTTGGCGGTCACTAGACACCCTCATTTTCTTCGTTTCCTTCTGTTGCCTCTGGTGCATTGTCTTTAGGATCTTCTGTACCCTCTGGATTAGGTTGAGCTTGTCCTTCTTTTTTCTCTCCGGCACCTTCTTCGGGTTTCTTAGTCTCTAGGGCAACTTTAGAATAGGGAGCTGGGTCGAAAAAGCCTTTGGCTCCACCTAAGGAAAGAATCAATGTATGCGTTTTCCAAATTACCCAAAGCAATCCACAAGAGATAATGAATAGGGTAAGTATTAAGAAGTAAAAGATTAAACGGAATTTACCTAACGAAGATTTTGCTAGGATGATACCCCATACGGAGACATAGTCAATTTCATCGGTCAATCCCCAAGGGCCATTAATAGTGATATCACTATAGGAGGCTCGGTCACTAATGACAGAAACGTTTTCTGTAGACAATCCTGGGACAGCACTGGCTACCAAGCGTTTAATTTTAGAGACCATGATGCTATTGGGGTTATCTAAAACTCCACGATGCTTAATGTATACTGAGGCAGTTAAAGGAAGATTATCCTCAGCTTCTGTGGTGAAAGAAATTTGTACGCTAGCGTCAACGATCCCGTCCATTTTTCTAATGGTAGAAGCCATTTGCTCAGAAAGACCTTCTTGATACCGGATCTTTTCTTGCATTTCTGATGGGACAAGACCTTGTTTGGCGAATAGATCTAAGAGGCTAGTGCCTTTCATTCTAGGAAGACCAGCCTGATTTAAAATGGCTAATGCTTCTGTAATTTGCGCTGCAGGAACAGAAATATCCCATAGTTGTTCTGCAGAGGCACCTCCTGTAGAAGCAGCAGCTTGTGGTTGCTTTTGAGCGGCGACACCTTTGCTAACAAGAAGAACGACAATCTCATTAGCTTCTCTTCCTGCAAGCCCATGAACGATGAGCGATCTGCTGTTACAACTTGTACAGCAAAATAAGGTCATTATAAAGAATAAGCAACAAGAAATAGAACTACGAAACATAACCCACGCATACCTTTTTACTCACCATAACAAAAGGGGGGATTAGTGCCAATCGTGAACATTAAACATGAAATATGTTTTTGATTTCTATTAACATGAGAGCGCAAAAGTTCTTTAATATGCAGTTATAGTCGTACAAATTTAGATCTAAAAAAGCCTCGTTAACACACAGGTGCTTTTAAAAAAGTGACAGCGAAAATGCACAGGAGTTCTACGTTTTTGCCATTTTAGATTGTTTATTTTCCATATCTTGTAAAACAATATCTGCGTTGAAGCTGGATCTTACGAAAGGCCCTGCATAAACAAAGAGGCCTAAGGATTCTCCTACTCTCCGGTAGTAATCAAAAGTCTCAGGAGTAACGTAGCTCTTTACAGGTATGTGCAATCGTGAAGGACGTAAATACTGTCCTATTGTGACAATACGTACACCATGATCTGCAAGATCTTTGAGTGTTTGTTTTACCTCGCTTTCTTGTTCTCCTAACCCCACCATGATGCCGGATTTGATTTTAAGATCGGGGAGGTATAACGCGGCTTGCTCCAACATAAATAAAGAACGCCGGTATGTGGCTTTATGTCGAACTACAGGGGTGAGACGTTCAACTGTTTCCACGTTGTGATTATAAATGGTTAATCCTGAATCTAGCAGGGTATGCAAGGCATCGACATTTCCTTGAAAGTCGGAAGCAAGCATTTCTACAGTAGATTCGGGGAGCTCTTTGTGAAGAGTATCGATAATACGTACCAAACAACTCGCCCCTCCATCTTCTAAGTCGTCGCGAGCGACCATAGTTAATACGATATGCTTAAGCTGAAGGATCTTTGCGGATTCTGCTATTTTTCTTGGTTCATCAGGATCTGGAGGTAGGGGTTTTTTTGTGAAATCAATGTTACAAAATCCACAACGTCGAGAGCAGGCATCTCCTAAAGCTAAGTATGTTGCTGTCTTTCTTGACCAACAGCGCGTACGATTAGGGCAGAGCGCTTCCTCACATACTGTAGCCATGCCAGTACGTTTTATAGTTTTGTCGGTAAAGTCAAAGACTGAGCCTTTGGGTAAAGCTTGCCTTAGCCAGTGAGGGAGACGTTCTGAAAAACGTTTCCCTTGTTTGGGTTTTTGTATGTCATTAGGAGTGTCATTCATAGTTTTGGAGGAGGTAAATGAAGAGGGTGATTTGTTGCTAATAACGCACTCTCAGCCCAAACCTCAGCAAGTGTTGGATGAGCGTGTATAGTTTCATAGATACAAGGTAATGTAAGTTCATTACGTACAGCTAGAGTCATTTCTGCAATTAATGATGCTGCGTGTGGACCGACAACATAGGCTCCTAGAATTTGTTGTGTAGTCTCGTGGCTGATGATCGCTGCAAAACCGTCAGCTTCTGCCATAGCGACAGCTTTCCCAATAGCGTTAAAAGGAAACTTTGTGAGTTTCACAGGGATACCTTGTTGTTGTGCAGCTTCCAAAGAAAGACCCACCATAGCAACTTCGGGGAGGGTGAAAATGACTGCAGGCACTGCAGAATAATCCATAATTTCATTGTGGCTGGCAGCATTTTTCCCTGCGACAATCCCCTGATGAGAGGCAACATGAGCGAGTAACCATTTCCCTGTGATATCTCCAATAGCGAAAATATTCGCGACATTGGTTCTCATCGTCTCATCTACAGGGATAATCCCACGGTTATCGCGAATGACTCCTGCGTTGTCTAAACCTATATCCGTAGTATTGAATTGACGTCCGATCGCGACAAGAACATAGTCATATTCTTCTGTTTGTTCGTTTACAGTGATTCTTACACGATCTCCAAGATCTTCCAGTGCATGAATCGAAGCTTTCGTGATGATGCGGATTCCTTGTCGTGAGAATTTGTCCAACATGGTTTTGGAAATATCCGCGTTATTTACCGAAAGGATCTGCTCAGCGACTTCTATGATCGTAATTTCTACTCCTAAAGTATGAAATAGGGAGGCAAATTCACAACCGATGACACCACCGCCGATAATGGCGAGTTTTTTAGGCAGCTCAGTAAGATTTAAAATGCCGGTAGAACATAGAATGCGAGATGAAAATGGCACACCGGGGAAAGGGCGGGATTCTGAGCCTGTAGCTATGATAATATACTGACTTTTAGTGACTGAAGTATCTTGACCCTTGACTCTGACCTCTGTAGAGGAGATGAGCGATCCTCGACCATGCAATACAGTGATTTTATTACTGCGTATCAGACCTTCTAATCCTTGGCGTATTCCATTGATGACCGTATTTTTTCTTTGAACCATGGCGGGATAGTCTATGGAATAGCCATCAATATGTATGCCAAATTGGTTTGCATGTTTAATTTGGGAAACAATTCCTGCACCTACTAATAGGGCTTTAGATGGAATACAGCCGCGATTTAAACATGTTCCGCCGGCTTGTTGTTCTTCAATAAGTGCTGTCTTCAGTCCTTGTTGCGCAGCGGTAATTGCTGCAACGTAACCACCAGGTCCAGCACCAATAACAACACAGTCAAAATCTGTACTCATATTTTGTCCCCAATTCTCGTAAGTATCGAAATTTAAAAGTCCTTAAGAAGATGTTTTTTAAGACGCTAGGTCTTAGTATGATTTTATGAGGAGCTTTGTGCTTATTCTAGATCTAAAGATTAATTTTCAGCATTGATTTTTTCCCAATAGAAATTATAATTTAAGTTATGTACTGTAATTATCTGTAATGCGTACAAATTGACATAGAAGAAACTTTCTGTTTCTTTGTATTAAACCCTAAGCTGGGGAAGGTAGGTTGCCATGCCATTTGCTAAAGAAGCAGAGATGCAGCGCACGTGTTGGAAGTGTGAAGGTAGCGTATCCATGCATATGCCCCAGTGTCCTTATTGCAGCGCATTCCTTCAAGATCCTCCGATAGCTTCACGAGGATTTTCTTCGTGTCATATTTCTTTCCCAGAAGGCTCTGCAAAGGGAGAAACTGAAGATCTTTTTGCCGTTTCTTCAGAAGATTGGGAAGCTGTTCTTAGTGATCAAAACACTTTTCAAAAACCTACCGAACAATCTGAATCAGATTGGAGTTGGTTACAACATTGGCCACTTGTTGCGCTATTTTTAGGAGCAGGGCTTCTTGCCTTTGCTATGATTATCCTATTATTTGCTACCGATGCTGGATTGACTTTGACGTGGCCCAAAAATCGTGCCTATGTGTATGGACTTTTAGGAGCCGTATTTACTTATCGGGGCTACTTAAAGCTTTCTCAGTAAATGTTTGCCATTTTCCCTGAGTTCTAGAATAGAGATACCTCATCTTCTTCTGACGTGTTGCTTAGAGTTTCATCTACTCCCCCACGTTCGTCTTTGTATGATAGAATGGTGATGAGGTCTTCCCGATTTAACATGTGGAGAATGTTCGAATCTTGCGTAGAAATCACCTTGTCTAATAGACGAATTTTCTTTTCAATCAGGTAGTGGATACGTTCTTCTAACGTATCCTCAGTCATGAGCTTATAAATAAATACAGTGTTTTTTTGTCCTATCCTATGGACACGATCCAAAGCTTGATTTTCTTTGGCAGGGTTCCACCAACGGTCGTACATAATCACGACATTTCCAGCCGTGAGGTTAATTCCTGTTCCTGCTGCGAGTAACGAACCTACAAATACTCGACACTCTGGGTCTGTAGTAAAGTATTCTATTTCTTCTTTTCTATTTAAGGATTTCCCTTGAATAGAGGCGTATTTTACCCCGATCTCTTCAAGATATAACATGATAATGCGAATCATGTGGATGTATTGTGAAAAGACAACAACTTTATAGCCTGATGATAATGAATCGTGGAGAAGACGGACAAAAGCTTCCCATTTCCCTGATTCATGTTCTCTGTATTTATCAGGATTTTTAAAGAAAATCGCAGGGTGGTTACAAATTTGTTTTAAGTGATTCAACAATGCAAACACGTGGAGGTAGTTGACTGTTTGTTCTTCTGGAGATTCCAGTTGTTGAATTTGCGCTTTTTCTCGTTTCAAGGTAGACAGATACAACTTCTTCTGTTCTGGAGACAAAGTGCAAGGAATAATCGACTCTACTTTTTCAGGAAGTTCAGGAAGAACCAGTTTTTTCGTTCTTCTTAAGATGAAAGGCCGAGTTAATTTTAATAACAAATCTTGAGAAGGGATAATTTCATCATCGACTTCAGCAGTATGCTTTTTTGTGAAGAGCTTTTTAAATAAAGCATCTGATGGGAGGTAGTTGGGCAGGATGATGTCTAAGAGACCTTTAAACTCTAGAAGGTTATTTTCTATAGGGGTGCCTGTTAAGCCCAATTTCATTTGGGAGTCCAACCGACAAAGAATCTTGTGAATTTGGCTACTTTTGTTTTTCGCCATATGAATTTCATCGAATACCGTTACGGTGAATGAAAGCTTGTAAAACTTAGTGTAGTTTTGTCTTAGAGTGCCATATGAGGTAATAATCACATCAGCAGGAGGCAGGTGTTCAGGCTTATTCGGACCATGAAAAGAAAAAATACTGACTGTAGGCAAATGCGTGGCTAATGTGTGTTCCCAGTGAGGAAGAACGCTTGTGGGACAAACAACAAGAAACTTAGGACGTTCTGTAGGTTCTGCAGATTGGAAAACAATATCTAATAGGGCTGTAGCTTGGTGTGTTTTCCCTAAGCCCATCTCATCACAAAGTAGACCAGATAGACGGTGGTTGTACAAGAACCATAACCATAATAAGCCACTGTTTTGGTACGGGCGCAGCTTATGATCAGTAGAGAACAGACTTTGTGGAATCGGAGGAAGACATGCCGCTTTAAGTTGCGAGAAGAAAGCGAGATCAGATTCACTGGCTTGAATTTTCTCATGGGTAGATAACGGAGCTAAAGCATCCAATTTAAAAATATCAGTCACTGTCGCTATTAGCGTGTTTTCAGGGATTAGACACTTCTGAGAAGAAATGAACTGTTTTAAAAATTGGAATAGGCAGTGTTGGAAATTTAAGAAACCTGCTTTAGTAAAAGCAAAAGCTCTTTTATTTTTTAGGGCTTGTAGTGCCGTACCTAAAGGTATAGAACCGATGTTCGTTTTGAGTTCTAGCTGTAAATGCAAAGGAGAGGATGGGTGCGGACGTGTTATGGATCGTATAACAAGCTCAAAAGTTTCAGGTAGACACAGCTGAGGATCTACAAAGACAAGCTTATCGTTTTGGAAATTCTGATGAATAAAATCAGGGACCTGTTCCGGAGGAATTTTCTTAGGTAGGGAACATAAGGACTGTAAAGGAGTTGGGAGTAAGTTAAATCCGAGATTTTCGCGATACAGGAAAACACCAAATAATCGACAATTTTCTTCTTCGAGTCCTTGAAATACTGGCTTTAAATATAACCCTGACCCCTTAGTTTCTTTATGTACTTCAAAAAAGAGATTTTTTAATGGTGGTGTAGGAGCAAAGAAGTTAGGAATCGTTCTTAATACCACCTCATGCTTCATAATGAAGCTAGGAATTTGGTCGGCTTCTACGATTAAACCATCTTGAATTTCTAGATCAGCTTTTCTTTGTAAGAAGAAACCTTGCCCCGAGTAATATGTCCAAGGACCATAATGAATGTCGATAGCGGCAGGATCACCTGTATTGTAATGGAATAACAGGACGCCTTGTTGTGTAATGTTGTAGGTGAGTTGCCCTTCAGGAACTTGGTTGGTAAATACTTCGAATCCTGGTTCTCGAATTAATGAGCCCTCGTGATTTAAAAACTCTTCAACTTGATCTGCTTTAATAATAAATGAGATTTGTGGAGAGAGTAATCCCTCTATTGTGAATAGCCCTCTCTCGGGTACATAGCAAAAATCTGGGTAGATTAATTCCCCATTTTCTAAATCCCCTGGGGTATCTAAATATGCTGAAAAAGATAAAGAAGAATCCCTTAAGAAATGGATAGAGTAGCGGATAGGTCGTTCCTCAGCGTCATAATGTAGTAGAGAGAGGATCTGTTTTTTCAATGTTGCGGGAAGCAGGGAAAGGACATAAATAGAAACGGAAGTTTCTTGTGATGGCAAAATAACGAGTTGAGATCCTGCGACATAGCCGACGGAACCCAGTGGTGTTATAGTCTGAGTTGTATTGTCTTGTTGTGCAGGGTGAATTGTGAAATATATTTTAGACTCTTCAGGAGCTACACGGACTTTGGTGACAGAAAAGTCTCGATAGTTTCCAGGGAGAGATGTTTGTGCAAAATTGATCTTAGGAAATAGGTATTCTAAAGTCGTGAAATCTAGAATCTCTCCTTTTAGAGAGAGCCCTTCCCATTGTAAAGAAAATTGCGTAGGGAATCCTTGATTATTTTCAATGAGATCTAACTGTGCTCCAGCTTCAGCGAAGAAAAAGAAGCATTTGGCTATACGATATAGCGCGGATTGTGGGAAGGTTTTCTCACTAGGGATTTTAGGCTCTGTAGATTGATGGACGATAGGCAACCATTTTGTAAAAGCTTCGGGAGACAGTGCGGAAATCTCTAACGTGACATGAGAAGACGCTATGGAATAGTGTCGATCACCATCAGCGTGTAACCGCGCTTCTTCTATGAAGAACTTAAAGAATAGCGCATACCAGAAAGATAAGTGAAATTTATGGTGTAGGGGTAACCATCCGTGTGCGTCATAAGCAGAGAAGAATGCCGTCATCAAATGAACACAACAGTCCCCATCAGGGCAACTGCATGAGGCAAAGGTCAGATTGTCAATGTTACTGAATTTTAACGTACTGACCCAATCTCCATCGGGAGAATCTTCATCAGGAATTCGGATAGTGTAACAATCTCCAGAAAAATCTAAAGCAATGTCGTGGCGATTCGTTGCGAGGTAATCCATCGCTGTTTGACGAAAGCCAGCTAAAGCGTTTAAAACCATAACTTTATGCTAGTTAGCAAATACAAGCGTTAACTCAACTCACCAACCGTAAAACGATTGTAAGAGAGAGGGTTAAATAAAACAAAGCTTGGACGTGTCGGAAATTCCACAACTTATAAGCAATACTTCCGCAAGTCAAAGCGATTAATGCAGGATAACTTAGCTGTAGTAAAGGTAATAGAAGGAGACTGATATTTTCGAAGTTTAAAATAGAAATTAGGTATGAGGGTATCAGAGTGAAAATTACTGCATTAGAGTACGTCATTCTTTTTGATGAGATGATGCGGGCTAAAAAGTCAGCAAAGATCCCAACTAAAGCTATCTCTGTCGTTAAGCAAGCTACAAACACACATACACCGGTTAATAAACTATTTGGTCCGAGAGCAATAGCAGAAATTCTTCCTAGAATTTGTCCTTTACTTACATGGGCTAGCAAACCTGCGTGCCGAGAAGCACACAACGCAAATCCTAGATAAATTAATCCAAGAAGTGCTGCAGCCAAAGCAAAAGCTAAACCTAAAGTGCGTTTGTCTTTTTTGTTGATTTTTTGAAAGTTTAAAGGTGTTTCATCACTCGCCTCTCTATTTTCTAACAGTTGTCTTATAGAAATTACAACAATAGAGCAAAAGAAGAAAGCTGCAAGAAGGTCCATAGTATTGAAGCCTTCGATGATTCCTGCTGACCAAGCTTCTCTGGAACTTACTGATGTCATAAAGCTAGGATTTGCAGGAATGACCAATCCTTTAAAGATTATCCAAATTAGAGTAACTAACATTACGGGGAAAAATACAGACCCTAACCATTGGATAAGTTTACTGAATTTACAAGCAAATAGATAAATCAAAACACAACAAATCAAACTGAAAACAGGAAGATGAGGAATCCATGTTGTTTTTGAATCGGATAGCGACACTAGAGTAGCATGCGAAACGGCGATCGCTCTAGGTATCCCTCCAAAAGGACCTATCAAACATAGAATGGCTACGATGAAAAACATTCCGGGCATTTTTCCAATGGAAGAAAAAAAAGCTTTATAATCTCCGGAATATAATAACATACTGAATAAGCCCAGTAGGGGAACGCAGACTGCGCTAAGGATCATGCCGAAACAAGCAAACCAAGGGTGGGCATGGTAATGATAACCTAAGGCTAGTGGAAATACTATATTGCCCGCTCCAAAGAACATGGCGAAAATAGAGCCTCCTATCGACCAAACAGAGAGCTCTTTTTTAGAACTAGCCCTATGAGAAGCGTTTTTATTCATTATATTAAAAATTGCGATATCGAGGTAGTAAGTAGGTGCCCAGTCTAAAAGATTTCTACGTTAGAAAGCAAAGTAAATTTCATCCATGACATATACAGAGGAAAAACTTTATATGAAACTATTTCTATTTTTAAAAACAGAACATATTATTTCTTAGAGGGTTTTGTTTGTTTTTTTTTCATAAGATCTTCGGATTAAATATGCACATATTTTGCATTTATTTGTGTCGTGGTAGAGAGCAGGGCAGTACTCTCTGGCGTAGTAGATGAGTTGTAAATGGAGTTTTGGAGAGTTAGCTTCTCCGAAAAAAAGAACGAGATCTTTTTCTGCTGCTGAAGGACTGCGTTTATTAGAGATTCCCCAACGTTGGGATAATCTTAAGATATGTGTATCTACAGGAAAGGTCGGTATTTTATAAATAATTCCTAAGAAAACCGATGCAGTTTTCCTTCCCACTCCGGGCAATTGTGTTAATAGCTCTAGAGAAGCCGGAGGTTCCCCATGATATTTTTCTAACAATATCTGTGCTAAATGATGTAAGTAGGCAGCTTTTCTTCTGCCGAGGCCGCAAGGCGAGATGATGAAGTATAAGTCTTCTAAGGGGAGTTGCACTAAAGCCTGCGCATCAGGAGCAAGGGAGAACAACCTTGGGGTGACAGCATTTACAGCTTTATCGGTGGAATTTCCTGAAAGTACAATAGCCACAAGGAGCTGAAACGGAGTTTCCCACCCTGTTAACGACGGTTGTGGATCGGGGAAGAGCTCGTTCAAAGTAGAAAGAATAAAATTTTTAATGCAATCTCTATTTCCCAATACAAAACCTGCTAAAAATTTCTCCCAGTATGGTTTCATTAATTTCAGATCCAGAAAGATTTCCTGTAGTCTGCAGAGCTTGTCTTAGTTCTAAAGCAATAAACTCCGGGGGGGATTGACTCTGTAATCCTTCCTGGGCTGAGAGCAAATAGGTGCGCATGTGTTGCAGTATTGTATGGTGTCGCGAAGAAATAAGAAAGACTTTTCCATTCTTGCCCAACTGTTGTTTTTGCATCCATTGTTGGATAAATTGTTTGAGCTCAATCATGCCTGCGCCTGTTTTTGCGGAGACAGCTAATTGAGGTAAGGTGGTTTCAAGATGAGGTGGTGTCGCTAGGTCGGATTTGTTCCAAAGAAGAAGGGAAGGTTTGCGCATTAAGATTTCTGGAAGAGGTGGTGGAGGTTGTGAGGCATCCATAACCCAAAGAATGGCTTCGGACGCTTCCATGGCAGCTATGGCCCGCTCAATACCTTCTTGTTCTATAGGATTATGGGTTTCTCGCTGTCCTGCAGAGTCGATAAGTCGGATACGTTTTCCTTGTAACATCCAATTTTCTTCTAATATATCTCTTGTAGTTCCGGGGATATCCGTAACAATGGCGCGATTTTTATTCGTGAGTGCGTTAAGAAGAGAAGATTTTCCTGCATTAGGGTGGCCGGCTAATACAATACTCGTTCCTTGAGCTAACCTTTGCCCTTGATCAAAACTAGCAATGAGATCGTCGATGATCAATATCGCCTCGTGGAGTCGGTTCATCGGTTCTTGCATATCCGGCTGTTCTTCTTCAGGGAAATCTGCAAGAACTTCAATAAAGGCGAGAGATTCGATAATCAACGAAGAAATCTGTTGAACTTTCTTTGAGAAGTGTCCCTGGAAATGGTTCTGCGCTATATGGAAAGCGTCTAAATTATCAGCAGCAATAATATTTTGAATTGCTTCTGCTTGGATAAGATCAATTTTTCCATTGAGAAAAGCGCGTTGAGAAAATTCTCCAGGGAGAGCAGGGCGAGCTCCTTCGGCTATCAAAGCTGCTAAGATTTGAGAGCAGGAAAAATAGCCTCCATGACACTGGAGTTCGACAACATCTTCTCCCGTGAATGAACGCGGAGCTCGCATAATTAATAAAAGGGTTTGATCGATCTGCTGGCCATTGTAACTTACCGTACCTAGATGTGCTGTGTGGGAAGAAAACGACGGTACGGATCCGGAGAAAATTTTGTCTGTGATCTGAATAGCTTCTGGGCCCGATATACGGACAATGGCAATACTTCCCTCTCCGGGAGGTGTGGCTATCGCAGCAATAGTATCGTTTTTAATCATGAAAATGGATGAAAATAAAACTAACTTGAGAGTTAGGATATCAGGTTCCCCATTAAAGATGTAGGCAGGTTTTTTAACGATTTCTATTTAATTAGTTTGGAATATTTTTAATAAATTTCTATAGTCGCCTGTTTTGATCTCATAGGTCGAGGACAAGTGAAGAAACTGCAATACATTGATCGTTTAACTAATCAAAGAGTGACGGAATCCGTATGTTATGAAAAAACCATGACGTTTCTATATAGCTCTAAATTAGGGAAAAGACTATCCACACTATTATCTAGATCTCCCATTCTGTCACGTATCTATGGTTGGATTCAAAAACGTTCTTGGACACGTAGAAAAATCCCCGGATTTGTAAAGAGAAATCATATCAACATCAAAGACTTCAAAAAATCTCTTTCCGAGTTTTCCTCTTTTAATGATTTTTTTACTAGGGAGCTTCTCCCTGAAGCGCGACCCATTGCTCAAGGAGATAATATCTGTGTGACTCCTGTAGATGGTGCCTATCTGATTTACTCGAACATAGCTGAATTTGGAGAATTCGTTGTTAAATCCAAGCGTTTTTCTCTTTCAAAACTTTTAGGAGACCCTAGACTTGTTGAAAAATATGCTTCCGGTAGTGTGGTTTTTGCCCGTTTAGCTCTTTTTGATTATCACCGTTTTCACTTCCCAGTAGATTGCTTACCGGGGCCAACGCGCACTATCAACGGGTATTTATTTTCTGTACATCCGATGGCATTAAAAGATAATTTTAATATTTTTTGTGAGAATAAACGGACACTAACCGAGCTCAAAACAGAGGCGTTTGGAGATGTACTTTACCTAGAAGTCGGGGCATTAAATGTTGGCTCTATTATTCAAACCTACAAACCTGGGGAAAAGTATTCTAAAGGTGATGAGAAAGGCTTTTTTGAGATAGGTGGATCTACGGTGATTGTGTTATTTCAACCGGGATCTGTGCAATTTGACGCAGATTTATTGAAGAATTCGCGCATGGGATTGGAAACACGTTGCCTTATGGGACAATCTTTAGGGCGTTCTTTGAGAGAATAATTTTACAGACTTTAAAGGTTTTTTTTGGTATTGCAAAGAGAGAGAAAAGAGAGAGTTGGCGAATTATGTGGCTAGTCATCCTATGGGCTTTAGTTGCAAGTTTGACAACAGCTTTAGTTTTTAAAGTCTATTGTCACGTTTCCCGTTTCCGTCGTTATGCTATTCAGGTGATTCGCGAGGTTCATTTGAGCATGGAGCTGAAGGAATGGTCTGCCGCAGAACAAAAACTCTTGCCCATCTTAAAAAAACGTTGTTACCGTCGTCAGTGTTTATTTGATTATATGCGGATTCTTCGCAATTTGCGTCGCTTTGACGAGGTAGAAAAACTGTTAGACGAAGCACGAAGATTACATTTACGCGGTCCGCAATTTTTGTTAGAGATAGCCTACAAAGCATACCGTCATGGCGCGTATAAAGAATCTTGTCATGCCTTTTCTTTAGTTTCGAAAGAGATATTTGAAGAACAAGATGCCGCGAAGTATGCATCCGCTTTAGTGCATGTGGGGAACTTAGATGCGGCGTGTAGTGTCATTGAACCGTGGATTTCTCCTCTATCCCATCAAGAGACTTACATTACCGTCGGAGATATTTATTTTATATCTAAGCGGTACCAAGATGCTATAGAGTTTTATAATCGTGCCTATACTTTGGGCCCATGCCCTTTAAAAGTTATCTATAATTTGGCGCACTCTTCTCGTATTTGTGGTAATTATTTAGAAGCAGGGAAGCTATTTCGCAAGTTACTATCCGAGCCGACTTATAGAGAGGAGTCTCTATTCAACATTGGTTTATGTGAACAAAAACAAGGTCGATCTAAAAAAGCTTTACTGATTTATCAAAGCAGTGATTTGTGGTCCCGAGGCGATGCTTTATTGATGAAGCACGCGGCTTTAGCAGCCATGGATCAAGGTGATCACCACCTAGCTGAATATTGCTGGGGTTTAGCATTTCAGTGTTGTACATATGCTGAGGATTGGCAATGTAGTTTGGGTTATGGCTTTAGTTTATGTTGTTTGAAGAAATATTCTGATGCTGAAAAGATGTACCTTAAAGTGATTCAGAAGTTCCCGGATTGTCCTACAGCATGCAAAGCTTTGGCCTGGTTGTCAGGGGTCGGGTATGCATCAATAGTCACAGCAGAAGCTGGTTTAGAGTATGCAAAAAAGGCTCTGCACCTCAATCATTCCTCAGAAACTTTAGAATTATTGAGTGCTTGTGAAGCCCGTTCAGGGAATTTTGACGCTGCTTATGAAATACAAGCATTTTTGTCAGCTCAAGATGTTGCTTTGCAGCAAAAGAAGCGTCGTTCGCAAATTATGCGTAATTTACGACGCAAGCTGCCTTTGAATCATCAGCATGTTGTAGAAGTAGATACGCTACTTGCTGCTTAAATTCTTTTTTTATTTCTCTATCTTTGTGATAAAAGTTTTTTGTCTCCTTTTCTGGAGAAAGAAGAATATAAGAGAGGGAACTTTTGTTCCTTTTATTCACCATCATCGAGTATGGTATTAGCAGATGAGTTTTCGTAGGAATTAATAGATTATTTTCCAAGCAATTATATTAAATTAAGCGACGTATGTTAGATTTTCTTAAACGTTTCTTTGGATCTTCTCAAGAGCGCACCTTAAAAAAATTTCAAAAACTTGTGGATAAGGTCAACCTCTATGATGAGATGCTAGCTCCTTTGTCTGATGAGGAGTTACGTAATAAAACAGCAGAGTTAAAAAAGCGTTATCAGGACGGCGAATCCTTAGATGATATGCTTCCCGAGGCTTATGCCGTAGTGAAAAATGTATGCAGGCGTTTAACAGGAACTCCTGTAGAAGTGTCGGGTTATCATCAAAATTGGGACATGGTTCCCTATGATGTGCAGGTTCTCGGTGCTATAGCTATGCATAAGGGCTTTATAACCGAGATGCAGACAGGAGAGGGGAAAACTCTCACCGCTGTTATGCCTCTATATTTAAATGCATTGACAGGCAAGCCTGTGCATTTAGTCACAGTGAATGATTATCTCGCTCAAAGGGATTGTGAGTGGGTCGGCTCTATATTGCGTTGGTTAGGTTTAACTACCGGAGTATTGATATCAGGATCGCCTTTAGAAAAAAGAAAAGACATTTATCGTTGTGACGTTGTCTACGGTACAGCATCAGAGTTCGGGTTTGATTATCTCAGAGATAATTCTATTGCAACTTCTGTGGATGAGCAGGTGGGACGTGGGTTTTATTTTGCTATTATCGATGAAGTCGACTCGATTTTAATTGATGAAGCCAGAACTCCTTTAATTATTTCTGGTCCTGGGGAAAAACATAATCCTGTGTATTTCGAACTCAAAGATAAAGTGGCTGACCTCGTTCAGTTACAAAGGGAGTTATGTAACCAGTTAGCTCTTGAAGCTAGACGGGGACTAGAATTGTTCTTGGATATGGATATTCTTCCTAAGGATAAAAAAGTTATCGAAGCTATCTCCGAATTTTGCCGTAGCTTATGGTTAGTTAGTAAGGGAATGCCTTTAAATCGTGTTTTGCGTAGAGTGCGCGAACACCCAGATTTGCGAGCCATGATAGATAAATGGGATACTTATTATCATGCTGAGCAAAATAAAGAAGAGAGTATAGAGAAGCTATCTCAGCTGTATATCATTGTTGATGAACATAATAACGATTTTGAATTGACAGATCGTGGCATGCAACAATGGGTGGATAAGGCTGGAGGTTCTGCTGAAGATTTTGTCATGATGGACATGGGGCATGAATATGCTCTTATAGATGGTGACGATACCTTATCACCGACAGAGAAAATCAATAGAAAAATAGCTATTTCCGAAGAAGATACGAGGAGAAAAGCTCGAGCTCATGGCTTGCGCCAACTATTAAGAGCGCATCTTCTTATGGAACGCGATGTGGATTATATTGTTCGTAATGATCAAATTGTCATCATTGACGAACATACGGGCCGCCCGCAACCAGGTCGTCGTTTTTCCGAAGGACTGCATCAAGCCATAGAAGCAAAAGAACATGTCACTATCCGTAAGGAATCACAAACGTTTGCTACAGTTACCTTACAGAATTTCTTCCGTCTGTATGAAAAACTCGCAGGTATGACGGGAACAGCAATTACGGAATCTAAAGAGTTTAAAGAGATTTATAATCTTTATGTATTGCAGGTGCCCACGTTTAAAGAATGTTTGCGTGTAGATCACAATGACGAATTTTATATGACAGAGCGTGAAAAGTACCACGCGATTGTTAAGGAAATTGCCCGTATACATGCCGTAGGGAACCCGATTCTCATAGGAACGGAGTCTGTAGAGGTTTCTGAGAAACTTTCTCGTATTTTGAGACAAAATCGCATAGAACATACAGTGTTAAATGCGAAAAATCATGCTCAAGAAGCAGAGATCATTGCAGCAGCAGGAAAGCTGGGAGCTGTGACTGTAGCTACCAATATGGCTGGCCGTGGTACAGATATTAAGCTGGATGAAGAAGCTGTAGTTGTTGGAGGTCTCCATGTTATTGGTACGAGTCGGCACCAATCACGCCGTATAGATAGGCAGTTGCGCGGGCGTTGCGCACGTTTAGGAGATCCTGGTTCGGCGAAATTTTTCCTATCTTTTGAAGATCGCCTGATGCGCTTATTTGCATCGCCCAAGTTAAATGCCTTGATTCGTCATTTCCGTCCTCCTGAAGGAGAGGCTATGTCGGATCCTATGTTCAATAAGCTCATTGAAACAGCACAGAAACGGGTGGAAGCAAGAAACTATACTATTCGAAAGCATACTCTTGAGTATGACGATGTTATGAATAGGCAAAGGCAGACGATCTATGCTTTTCGTAATGACGTTATCCGCTCTGAAGATATCTTTGGTTTAGCTAAGGAAGCAATATCTCATGTTGCATTAATGATCGCTTCGTTGATAGTGAGCCGTGATCATCCTACAGGGAATTCTCTTCCTAGGCTGGAAGAATGGATGAACTATTCTTTCCCACTGCAATTGAATATTGAAGAATTGAAAAGATTGAAGTCTATAGATGCCATTGCCGAACGGGTTGCTGATGATCTCATAGAAGTTTTCCAGAATAAGTTTGCTTCTATGGTGCAGGAAATTACCGAAGCAGCCGGAGAAAAAGTCGATGCTAATGGTGTCTGTAAAGATGTTATTCGCTCGGTCATGATTATGCATATCGATGAGCAGTGGAAAATTCATCTTGTAGATATGGATTTATTACGTAGTGAAGTAGGTTTACGTACTGTCGGTCAGAAAGACCCTCTTATCGAATTTAAACATGAGTCGTTCTTACTATTCGAAAGTCTTATTCGCGATATTCGTATTGCTATTGTAAAGCATTTGTTCCGTTTAGAGTTGACGATGACTAGAGAACAGCGGCCTCAAAATGTCGTGCCTGTTGTTGCCACATCTTTCCAAAATAATGAAAATTTCGGTCCTTTGGAACTCACAGTTATCAGTGATTCTGACGATGAATAAAAAGAGCTTTAGGGCTGGGCTAGCTTCCAGCCTTTTCCCTTACGTTATTGATTTATAGTTTTAAATAAATACGGACCACTCAGACCAGGATTGTGTGTCGTGGTGGCGTATCCAAAATGTTCTGTGATTATCCTCAATCAGAAATTGTACATGATGATCGCGATTGCGTGTTGTCATGCAAATGATAATGTTGCTTAATGATTCCGATCCTTTCGGAAAATCTTTGGGGGCATTCACAAATGTTTCTACATTTGTATGAGAAGGAAGTCTGATTCTAATAAAGAGTTAAAGTCGTAAGTTTTGCTTTCGATAGTTTTTGGAGGAATATTGAACCACAGGTCCCATGTCCCGTTGAGACAACTACGCGTGTAGGCGTGATTGTCGTCACTAATGTAAAATTGGCGTATTACGCCTTTAAGGATCGATTCTCCAAGCACGATAAGGAGATCACCATTTTCTTTCTCTTCTTCAACATAAACACCTGTCTCTTGGTATTTGTCTAAGGAGAAAGCCTCTTCTGATTGGTACAGAAGCTGATCAAGTGAATGGTGGTAATCAGCTTCTGACATATCGTAACGATCATGGTTCATGGTTAAAGTCTCCAAGAAATAATTAATTTGTTATTATTATTTTTTTAATAATATTCATTTTTTAAACAAATTAATTTGTTCTTTTCGTTTTTTCTTTAAATTCTAAATCAAAAGGAACACCGTATAAATTAAATGCTGATTTTAAAGTATTTTTTAAATAACACTCGTAATGTTTAGTTAATAAGGACTTCGCATTAATAAATAGTAAGAACTGGAAGGGTGTTGCTGTTTTATGAATAGCGTAGTACACACGTAGTCTTCTTCCGTTAATGACTTGGGGATGATGTTTCTGTAGAGCTAGGGCGAGTGTTTTATTCACTACCGGCGTGGGGACTTTACTTGATACTGTTGTATGGAGTTCATCAATCGATGAGAAGATCTGACGTAGGTTGCGTTTTGTCGCCGCAGATATGCAAAGGATCTTCGATTGACCAATATACATATCTGTAGCACGTAAGTCGCGAATGTAATGTTCCATCCGCACGCCTTCAATCAAATCCCATTTGTTCACAAGAATGATGTGGGGCTTTTTCTGTTTAGATATCAGAGAAAGAATGCGTTTATCATAAGAAGATAGGTGATGCGTAGCATCAATGACGAGTAAGCAAATATCGGCACGCGCTATAGCTTTTTCTGTTCTGGAAGAAGAGATCCATTCTATAGAATTTTTCACGCTTTTCATTTTTCTCAGACCCGCGGTGTCTATAAATAGATACGACCGGTCATTATGAGAATAAAGAATATCGATATTGTCACGAGTAGTTCCAGGGACATTATCAATGATGCAACGCTCTTCATTTAATAGTGCGTTAATGATCGAGGACTTCCCGACATTAGGACGACCTATAAGAGCAATTTTTAGGGGCTTATCTGCTACTGAAGACTGGGAAAAGGCGGTGTCTTCGTCTTCGTCATCGGATAGAAATTCTTTGGTTTCTGGGAACTCCATGCCAGGAACTTCTTCCTCATGCATCTCCTCTCTAGGTTCCTCAACAACTTCAGGAACATTAGCGAGAGTTTTAATTTTGTGTATAAGCTTGTCGATATGTTTATCGTGACTTGCCGATACAGTAACAATCTCAGAGATTCCTATTTTGTATAGTTCATGAACACGGTATTCATCTTTTAGTGTATCTGCTTTATTTGCGACGAGGATCAAAGGTTTCTTTAAGTAGAGCAGCTGTTTCGCAATCTCTGCATCTAATTCTGTAATCCCACAGCGGATATCAATGACGAGCAGTAATATATCCGCTTCGTTTGCTCCAGCTAACGCCTGCTTGTAAATATGTTTTTGGAAGTGATCTTCAGAATCTTTATCTACTCCTCCCGTATCGATGACTTGTACAGGGATTCCCCATCCACGTATCTCTCCGTATAGTCGGTCTCGTGTCGTTCCTTCTTGTGAGTTGACTATAGCCAAAGATCGTTTGCACATGCGATTGAAAAGAGAAGATTTCCCTACATTGGGTCTTCCTAAAATAGCAATTCGTAGCATGATAAGCTCAATTAATCTAAGTTTTGAATAATTATAGGAAAAATAATAAGAGCTAAAAAATTAAATCTAAAGAAATAAAATTGATGACGTGTTTAAGGGAAAAGTTTATTTTGTGATTTATCTTACTTCCAGAACCCCTTTTCCTTTAGCAGGGTTAAAATTTTTTCTTTATCATGACACTCGTTTTCTATAGAAAGTATCTCGGCTTCTTTTAATAGATCTCCGAGTAGTCTGCCTGGTGCAATCCCCCTAGCGATGAGATCAGGAGCAGAAACTAAGGGCGACGCAGTTTTGATTCTCACAATGAATTGTTCTAAGCGTTCTTCTAGTTCTTGAACGCGGGCGATGAAATGTTGTTGTTGGGAAGGATCTTTTTGGGTTGCTGAAAATAGAGATAGAAATAGGTGTGCTGTCGGGGAGGCTAGAAAGTGCGCCCAGAACACACGATTATTACTGACATTCTGGAACTGAGGAAGTGCTTGATACCACAGTTGTATGAGTTTCAAATCTTTGTTTGAGATTCGTAAACGAGTAAAAGCTACACAAGCCGCTTCTTCGCTCACACCTTGAAATAGAGGAAGTAAAAAGCAAATTTCAGGGAAATCTAGCGGATTCAGTCTTTTAGCAAATTCGCTACTTGTGCGTAGTAAGCTTGGAGGAATATCCCGAAGCTCGGGGAAAATTATCGTCATGATTTTCAGCTGTATCAGCAAGGATAGAGCTTCGTAAGGATTTTTTTTCAGCATTTTCTTTAGTTCCTGCCAGATTCTTTCTGGAGATACGGAACATACCAACGAAGGGGCTTCCTTAATAATGGCACGTTCGGTAGCAGGATCTAAAGTAAATCCTAAAGAGGAACTAAAACGTATAGCACGTAATATACGGAGTTTATCTTCGGAGAAACGTAATTTAGGATGACCAATAGCACGTATGACACGCTTTTCGAGATCTCTTCTTCCTTCAACAAGATCATAGAGCTTTTCTTCAAAGGGATCGTAATACATCCCGTTTATTGTAAAATCACGGCGTAAAGCATCTTCTTTCATTGATGAAAATATCACACGTTCAGGATGCCGTCCGTCTGTATAATTTTCATCACTACGAAATGTAGCTACTTCGAATAAGCGGTTGTTTTCTTTAACGACGATAATACCGAAAGCGGCTCCTATGGCTAGTGTGTCAGGAAAGATAGTAGAAACAATAACGGGAGGAGCGCTAGTAGCTATGTCAATTTCTTCTATGGGCTTGCCCATGAGCATATCGCGAACACAACCACCAACAAAATAGGCTTGGTAGCCGGCATTACGCAATTTCAGGAGAATCTTTTTTGCAGCTTCTAGGGCGATTGTTGTCATTACATCCCTAAATAACGAAGAAGAGAAATTTAAGCTATAGCTTCTGGAGCTCTTCTGATAATTACCGGAGCTTTATTCTCTAAGATCGTGTCTTCTTGAATCTGTATAGCTTCTACTGTAGGATCAGAAGGGATCTCAAACATTAGATCTCGGAGTAAGTTTTCTAAAATCATACCTAAAGCTCTGGCTCCAGTTTTCGCCAGCTTGGCTTTTTTCGCTATAGCATACAGAGCTTCTTTTTCGAAGATCAACTTTACATTTTCTTCTGAGAATAACTCGATATACTGCTTCACAATGGCATTGGTGGGTTCGGTAAGAATAGCCACGAGTTCATCCAAGGAAAGCTCTTCGCAGTTCACAATACAATTGAATCGACCAACAAACTCAGGAATCATACCAAAAGCAATCAGGTCTTCTGTTTCTACTTTTGTGAGTAGGTGATCACGATCCTTTTGAGAGAAATCTCCGAGGTCATCAGAGAAACCTATGGTAGTTTTCCCTAAGCGTTTGGCGATAATCTTGTCTAAATTTACGAAAGCACCACCAACTATGAAAAGAATGTTCTCCGTATTTACACGGATATACTCTTGGTTAGGGTGTTTACGTCCTCCTTTAGGAGGGACATTGGCGGTAGTACCTTCTATAATTTTTAATAGAGCTTGTTGAACACCTTCGCCAGAAACATCTCGGGTGATGGAAACATTCGCTGTAGTTCTACCAATTTTATCAATTTCGTCGATGTAAATGATACCCCGTTCTGCTCTTGCGACATCGTAATCCGCAGCTTGTAATAGTCGTAAAACAATGTTTTCCACATCTTCGCCGACATAGCCCGCTTCGGTAAGCGTAGTTGCATCAGCAATTGTGAAAGGTACATCTAAGATTTTTGCTAAAGTTTTAGCAATAAGGGTTTTTCCCGATCCTGTAGGGCCCAAAAGCAAAACATTGGACTTTCCATAGCTGACGTGTTTGTTGTTTAATAAAGCACGTATACGTTTGTAGTGATTGTATACAGCGACAGCGATGGTTTTCTTTGCTCTTTCTTGACCGACAACATACTTATCAATATGTTTTTTGATCTCTTTTGGAGTGAGCACTTGAAGATCCGGATGCTGAGGGGCTGTTTCTGTGGATGCTCCTGAGGATGATGTAGATGTTGGCTTTTTATCTAAAATCCCTGAGCACAACTTAATACAGTAATCACAAATATAGACAGAGGGACCTGCTATCAATTTTTCCACATCTTTTTCAGAACGCCCACAAAAAGAGCAGATGGTGAGATTTTTTTTGTTCATAATGACTCTCTAGGAGATGGTGTCCTTATCTTTCGTGTCTTTTGCTGAAGAGACCACTTTATCAATTAAACCATAGGAGATTGCGTCTTCAGCTCCCATAAAGAAATCTCTTTCAGAATCTTCTATGATTTTTTCTACAGGTTGTCCTGTGCACTCGGAAAGAATGTTTGCAAGGTGTTTTTTTAATGTTAAGATTTCTGCAGCTTGTAACTGAATATCAGCAGAAGTTCCTATAATTCCTCCTGAAGGCTGATGGATCATCATCCGACTGTGAGGTAGAGCATAACGCTTACCTTTAGTCCCTGCAGAAAGTAGTAAAGCTCCCATAGAAGCCGCTTGACCTATGCAATAAGTATTTACATCACAACCTAAGAAACGAATAGTATCATAGATAGCCAATCCAGCTGTGATATACCCTCCTGGGGAGTTAATGAAAACTTTAATGTCCTTTTTAGGATCTTCGGACATGAGGAAAAGTAGTTGTGCTATGACGGTATTAGCGAGGGGCTCGGTAATTTCTTGGCCAATCATTACAATGCGATCTTTTAAAAGACGCGAGTAAATATCCATGGCACGCTCGCCACGACCTGTATCCTCGACCACATAAGGCACCAATGTCATTTGCATTTCCTCTCAAAATAGTTTCTTCTCCGCCTATATACCCAGAAGCGGAAAAGCAATTCCAACAATACACATATTTATTTTTTTATGCTGTTTTACTTGAAAACAAGCCTACACATTAAAATGTTGAATTCTATGTTTAAGACTTTCTTGGGTCAAGTGTTTTCCTCTAGCTCAATTATGCAGAGGGCGCTGTCGCTGATTCTTTTGCTTTGGCTAGAACTTTTTCCATAGCTTTATGGTAAGTTAAGCGATCACGAGCTGCCATCACTAATTCTTGTAAAGCTTCTTTAGAGATATCTCGAGGAGGCTGCATGCCATAACGTTCCCTAGAACATACATCCATCATATATTGAAGCTCTTCACGACTGATCACAAGCTTTTCATCATTGAAAATCTTATTCGCTAGGAAAAACAGTTTTAAAGTTTTTTTAGCTTCTAATTCCGCTTCTTTTAATAAATCTGATTTTTTATTTTCTAGTTCTTCATCAGAACAATATTGAATCAATCGAGCGTTGAGTAGTTTTGCTCTGGTTAGCATAGCTAAACGATCTTCTAACATCGATGTGGGAAGGTCGAAATCGATAATACTTGCCAAGGCATTTTCTGCCTCAGCAAAGCACTGTTGGTGTTGTCTATCTTTTGCTTGATTTTCTAATTGAATGCGTAGCTTTTTCTTTAAATCTTCTAGGGATTCAGCTTGTAGCTGACGAGCTTTATCATCATCAAGCTCAGGAGCAACAACTTCAATAACCGCGTTAACAGTAAAAGTTAAAACATCTCCGTTGAGGAATGATTGGATTTCGGGGGATGCGATAATTTCAGTCACACGGTGACCTGCAGAAATGCCTAGAAACTTAGTTTTGAAAGCGTCGGTCATTTCCTCTTCACAAAGTTTGAAGTATTTATTTTCAAAAATTGGTGTAGGGACGCCTTCTTCATTTTGTTTGGATACATGAAGAGATAGTGAGATGAAGTCGCCTTCTTGAGAAGTACGAGTTACAGGAGTTTTAGTTGCGAAGAAATAAGAAATATTCTGTAAGCCTTTTTCCATTTCTTCATCAGTAATATCTTTTACAGCAGGTTCTTCTGATAGGGAGAGTTTATCCCAAGGGATATCAGAAATCGTTGGGAAAGCCTCATAGGTAAAGTTGACTTGACCACCTTCATTGATATCTGCTTTTGTTACCGAAGTCGATTTGATAGCTTGTGGGGAAAGAGGTCTTCGGTCTCCCACAGAGGCTAAAGCCTGATAGGCTGATTGAATGAGTAGTTGATTTAATTCTTTAGTGACTTGGCTGGGGTAGCGAGAAACGATAATTCCGTCAGGAGCTTTGCCTTTGCGAAACCCTGGCAAAATGACATCTTTCTTTATCTTCTTTATAGCCTGTTTATGCAGCTTATCTAACAGTTGAGGTGTAGTTTTTACTTCAGCAGAAACAACACACCCAGGCTGTTCTTCTAAATTAACAGAAAATTGTTCGTTAGAAAAATTTCGCGACACAAGACTACCCTTTGAAGCTTTTCTGGAAGGAAAAGCGGGTGATGAGGCTTGAACTCACGACCTTCACGTTGGCAACGTGGCGCTCTACCACTGAGCTACACCCGCAAGAAAAGCAACATTCTAGATATTTGATGAGTTTTTATCAATGACTAGTCAATTACAGGAGTAATAGTTAGTGCAACAAAGCGGGTGAAAATACAAGAGAAAAGGCCTGATAAAATTTTTCATTGATTTAGCATGGGTAAACAGGTACAAGTAAGCTGATTCAATCAGAACTCTATAATTTAGAGGAGAAATGCTCAATTTTCGCAAATTACGAAGGGATTTTACAGCTAACATTTTGCAAGATGGCAAGGAACTTTTTGACCAAGGAGCTGTGATTAATGCGAAAATCCTGTCTATGAATGGAGAATCAGTCTGCATAGGAGCGCAGGTTCGAGGGCTATATGACAACGTATATGAATGTGAAATAGAAGTTGACCGATCGAAATCCGATACCATAGATTCCAACTGTGACTGCTCTTATAACTATGATTGTCAGCATATAGTCGCGCTGCTGTTTTATTTAGAAAGGTATTTCAATGAAATGGTCGTGGCGTATTCTCAAGAAGCTAACTTAGAGACGAATCAAGAGATCAACGAAGATGTTAAAAAAGAGCTTCAGGAAACTTTTGTCGCTGCTGCAAATAGAGAAGAAGAAAGAAAAGACCGTGCTCATCAAAAAGAAATCTTAAGCGAGTACATTCATGCGGCTAACGTATTAAGCGCAAATCCATTTTTCCTTCCTCAGGAATATCTTGAGAAGAATTCTGCAGAGCTTGCTGTTTTATTTGTTGCTTCCAATGATGAAGTATTCCGTCCGAATCAGCATGTAGAATTTCAATTAGTGTTACGTTTTCCTGGGCGTTCTAAACCATTTTACATTTCAAATATTAAAACATTTTTGGAAGGAGTGTTGTATCAAGAGCCTATTATCTTGAACGGACGGCACTTCTTTTTCACCATGCAATCGTTTAATGCTTCTGATCGTAAGCTTATAGATTTGCTGATTCGTTATGTTCGTTATGCTAACCAACCGCCTGAAGAGAAATTGTTAAAATCTGCGTACCTTACGTTAACCTCTTTAGGTGTCATTTTAGCCAAGATGTATGAACATCAAATGGCGGATCGTGGAGGTTGTCAATCTGGAGAGAAAGAAAGTTTCTCAGGAATATTCTGTGGGAATCTTGAGGAGCCTTTATATTGGTCAGTGACTCCAGCTAAGATGAAGTTTGATTTAGACTTTTTCGATACTCCGTACAAAGCATTATTAATGACGCCATTGATCCTTGTGGATGATGACACCCTTCAGCCGGAGCAAGCGATTCTTTTGGAATCGAATGTTCCTGGTATTATCCATAACAATGTATACCACCATTTTGCTCCTCAGATTCGGCGTGCGCACTTACGTTCTTTCTCGAAGTTGCGTGATGTTACTATACCAGAAGCTTTATTTGGTTCTTTCCGCGAAAATGCTCTTCTTGTGTTTAAGGAATATGCAGAGGTTTCTAATGTCGAAGTTCTGAATTCATTTGTCACTCTTCCTTATGTTGAGGATGTTCGAGGTGAATGCAATATCAGTTACTTGGATGGAGAGTTAGAGGCAAAGTTGTATTTCATTTATGATGATCTTAGGGTTCCTGCTGTTCCTTTTTCTTTGCAATTTGATGAGATCCGTGCGTTTATTCGTGAAGATGGTATTCTAGCAAGAAATCTTGTTGAAGAGCGCAAGATCATAGACGAAGTCTTTTCTGGTTTTATTTATGACGAGCGGGACGGGGCTTTTCATGTAAAAAGTGAAAAGAAAATCGTAGAGTTTATGACAGAAACTATTCCGAATAACCAACACAGGATAACATTTAATTGTCCTGAGACCCTTTCGGATCAGTTTATTTATGATGAAACTGTCTTTGATCTTGCTTTCAGAGAAGGTTCTGAAGTCAATACTTATGAAGCAGAACTGAAAGTCAACGGTTACTTGAAAGGCATTAGCTTAGACCTGCTTTGGGATTGCATAAGTGCTAAGAAACGTTTCTTAGAGTTGCCAAAAAAAGGGCGGCATGTCAAGACGCGCAGAGGAAGAGCTTCAGGTTCTACAAAACTTCCTTGTATTTTGGTTTTAGACTTAGAGAAGATCTCTCCAGTAATTCAGATCTTTAATGAAATCGGTTTTAAAGTCTTGGATGATTTTGTAGAGAAGTGTCCTTTATGGAGTCTGACAGGGATTTCTCCAGGGCTATTCAAAGGTCTTCCGGTTAACTTCAAAATGACGAAAAAGTTGGCGGAAATACAAAAACAAATTCGTGGAGAAGTTGATTTTAAATTCCAAGAGGTTCCTGAGCAGATACAGGCAACATTGCGTAGTTATCAAACTGAAGGAATTCATTGGTTAGAACGTCTTAGAAAGATGCATCTCAATGGTATTCTTGCCGATGACATGGGGCTTGGAAAGACCTTACAAGCAATTATTGCGATTACGCAAAGTAAGTTAGAGAAGGGCAAGGGATGTTCGTTAATTGTCTGCCCGACTTCTTTGGTATACAATTGGAAAGAAGAGTTCCGTAAATTCAATCCGGAATTTAAGGCTGTGATTATTGATGGAGTCCCTTCACATAGACGTAGACAGCTGGCTACGTTGTCGGATTACGACGTTGCCATTACCTCGTATAACCTATTACAAAAGGATATCGATGTCTATAAGGATTTTGTCTTTGATTATGTAGTTTTAGATGAAGCGCATCATATTAAGAACCGTACAACGCGTAATGCGAAATCTGTAAAAATGATTCGTTCGGGGCATAGATTAATTCTCACGGGTACGCCGATTGAAAACTCTTTGGAAGAGTTGTGGAGTTTATTCGATTTCTTAATGCCCGGTTTATTAAGCAGTTACGATCGCTTTGTTGGTAAATACATCCGTACTGGCAACTATATGGGGAATAAGACCGACAATATGGTGGCGTTGAAGAAGAAGGTAGCACCATTTATTCTTCGTCGTATGAAAGAAGATGTCTTGGAAGATCTGCCTCCTGTTTCGGAGATTCTGTATCACTGTCATCTTACAGATTCGCAGAAAGAACTGTATCATTCTTACGCAGCTTCAGCGAAGAAAGAGCTTTCTCGTTTGGTGAAACAAGAAGGTTTTGATCGTATTCATATTCACGTTCTTGCCACACTTACTCGTTTAAAGCAGATCTGTTGTCACCCTGCTATTTTTGCCAAAGACGTTCCTGAGCCAGGAGATTCCGCAAAGTATGACTTGCTGATGGATCTTCTTTCTTCTCTTGTGGAGACAGGACATAAAACGGTCCTCTTTAGTCAGTACACCAAGATGTTGAGTATCATTAAAAAGGACTTAGAGGCGCGTGGAGTTCGTTTTGTTTATTTGGATGGTTCCACCAAGAACAGATTGGAAATAGTTAACCAGTTTAACGAGGATCCTGGCTTATTAGTCTTCTTGATTTCTTTAAAAGCGGGGGGAACGGGGTTGAACCTTGTTGGTGCGGATACAGTAATTCACTATGATATGTGGTGGAACCCTGCTGTAGAAAATCAGGCGACAGATCGTGTGCATCGTATAGGGCAGAATCGTTCGGTGTCTTCGTATAAGTTAGTTACGTTAAATACAATCGAAGAAAAAATTCTAACGCTGCAAAATAGGAAAAAGAGCCTTGTAAAGAAAGTGATCAACTCTGATGATGAAGTCGTTTCCAAGTTGACTTGGGAAGAAGTACTAGAATTGCTACAGATATGATGCTATGAGCCCACATCGAAGCTTATTTAAAATTAAGAATCTGTCTAATCGCTTGTACAACAAGACTCTAGGTCGTTTTGATAAAGTTTTCAACTTTTTTTCTGGTAATGTTGGCATCGATTTAGGAACAGCGAACACTTTAGTGTATGTTCGTGGGCGTGGTATTGTGCTCAGTGAGCCTTCTGTAGTCGCTGTAGATGCTCAAACTCACACGGTTCTTGCTGTTGGTCATAAAGCTAAGGCTATGTTGGGGAAAACCCCTCGTAAGATCATGGCTGTTCGTCCTATGAAAGACGGTGTGATTGCAGATTTTGAAATAGCGGAAGGCATGTTAAAAGCGTTAATCAAGCGTGTTACTCCTTCTCGTAGTATGTTTCGTCCACGAATTTTAATAGCTGTGCCTTCTGGGATCACTGGAGTTGAAAAGCGGGCTGTTGAAGACTCCGCTTTACATGCTGGAGCTCAAGAAGTCATTTTGATAGAGGAGCCGATGGCGGCAGCGATTGGAGTAGATCTTCCTGTTCATGAGCCCGCCGCCAGTATGATTATTGATATTGGTGGAGGAACCACTGAGATTGCTATCATCTCTTTAGGGGGGATAGTTGAGTCGCGTTCTTTACGTATTGCTGGCGATGAGTTTGATGAGTGCATTATCAATTACATGCGTCGTACGTATAACCTCATGATTGGCCCGCGCACTGCTGAAGAAATTAAGATTACTATTGGTTCTGCGTATCCCTTAGGAGATCATGAACTTGAAATGGAAGTTCGTGGTCGTGATCAAGTTGCCGGGTTACCTATTACAAAAAGGATTAATTCTGTAGAAATTCGTGAATGTTTAGCGGAGCCTATCCAACAAATTATTGAATGTGTCCGTTTAACTTTAGAGAAATGCCCACCTGAGCTTTCTGCGGATTTAGTTGAACGTGGCATGGTCTTAGCTGGAGGCGGGGCTTTAATCAAAGGTCTCGACAAGGCTTTGAGTAAAAACACGGGACTTTCTGTAATTACGGCACCTCATCCTTTACTTGCTGTGTGTTTAGGCACAGGCAAGGCTTTAGAACACCTAGATCAATTCAAGAAACGCAAAGGGAATATGGTATGACCAGTGTATGGAGTGAAGCAATTCAGCATAAAGATTTAAAACAATGGATCCAAGAAGTTGCTGAATTAGTAACTCCTAAGGACATACGTATATGCAATGGCTCTGATTCTGAATATGTTGAAATCTATGGCCTAATGCAACAATCAGGCGTGGCTATTCCTTTAAATCGTGATGTACATCCAAATTGTTTTCTAGTTCGCTCTTCTCCTGAAGACGTTGCTCGTGTTGAACAGTTTACTTTTATTTGCACGAAAGAACAAAAAGATGCGGGTCCGACGAATAACTGGCGTGATCCTGAAGAGATGCGTCAGGAGCTACATGGTCTATTCCGTGGCTGTATGCGCGGAAGAACACTCTATGTCGTTCCTTTTTGCATGGGACCTTTAAATTCTCCATTTTCTCTTATTGGTGTTGAAATTACGGACTCTCCTTATGTTGTGTGTTCTATGAAGATCATGACCCGTATGGGAGAAGAAGTATTAAAGGCTCTAGGAACCTCAGGGTCTTTCCATAAATGTTTGCATAGTGTGGGCGTTCCTTTGGCCCCCGGGGAAAAAGACTTAGCATGGCCGTGTAATCCTCAGCATATGCGTATTGTGCATTTCCAAGATGACAGTAGTGTGATGTCATTTGGTAGTGGTTATGGAGGCAATGCTTTACTTGGAAAGAAATGTGTGGCTTTGCGTTTAGCTTCATATATAGCGCGTTCGCAAGGTTGGCTTGCTGAGCATATGTTGATTATAGGCGTGACCAACCCTGAAGGTCAGAAGAAGTATTTTGCCGCATCTTTCCCGAGTGCGTGTGGTAAGACGAATTTAGCCATGTTAAAGCCGAAGATCCCTGGATGGAAAGTCGAATGTGTGGGTGATGATATTGCTTGGATACGCCCTGGCCCAGACGGAAGGCTCTATGCTGTAAATCCTGAATTTGGTTTTTTTGGTGTTGCTCCGGGAACATCGGCAACTACAAATCCTAATGCCTTAGCTACGTGCACCTCGAATTCCATCTTTACCAATGTTGCTTTGACTCCTGATGGAGATGTTTGGTGGGAAGGACTGACAAGTCAACCTCCTGAAGGTCTGATCGATTGGCAAGGGAAGCCTTGGAAACCAGGAGGGGCTCCTGCTGCACATCCGAATTCGAGGTTTACCACACCGGTGCAACAGTGTCCTGTTTTAGACCCTCAATGGAATAGTCCGGAAGGGGTACCGATAGAAGCAATGATTTTTGGTGGTCGTCGTTCTGAAACTATACCCTTAGTTTATGAAGCTTTAAGTTGGCAACATGGGGTCACCATTGGTGCAAGTATGTCTTCTGCAACTACTGCAGCGAGTGTTGGTGAGCAGGGTAAGTTACGCCATGATCCTTTTGCGATGTTGCCTTTCTGTGGTTACAACATGGCGCACTATTTTGATCATTGGTTATCTTTTGCTTCTAATACAAGTTTAAAATTACCAAAGATCTATGGTGTGAACTGGTTCCGCAAGGATAAGAACGGCAATTTTATCTGGCCTGGGTTTAGTGATAACCTTCGTGTGTTAGAATGGATTTTCCGCAGAACAAATGGTGAGGAGTCGATCGCTAAGAAAACGCCTATTGGTTACTTACCGGAAGAGTCTGCATTAAACTTAGAAGGGTTGAACTTATCTACGCAAGCTCTACAGGATCTACTATCTGTGGATGTTCCTGGATGGCTTAAGGAGGTTGCCAATGTGCGTGAGTATTGTAAGATCTTTGGGTCTGACCTTCCTCAAGCGATCACGGATGAATTATTCAGAATAGAAAACGAATTAAAAATAATTAAATAATCAAAGTTCTTTGTTATTTATGTTTTAGTTCGAAAGATAATTATTTTTTATTTTTGAAATATTTTTTTTATTTTAAAATTAGAAAAATAATTAATCTCTTCTGGATAAATCATAGTGACGATACAACCTTCTTATATCACTTTTAATCGCAATGTGACGGCGGCACTACTTGGTGATCAGGTAGATATGACAACGCCGTTTTCCAGTGCGGTCTTTCTTTTTCAAGAATTAGACCAAAAAGCTAGAGGATTAAAACACGCTCTTGGTTTGTTGCAAGAGACAGAATCTCAATTCCCTGTTGCACAAATGTCTTCGGGGCTGGTAGAGGATACTGTTTTTGATAATTTCTCTGATGGGAAAATTACTCTTCCTAAAGTTGCTTCAGATTCCAGTACAGTTGAAAATATCCTTAAAGATCCAAATCTTGCTGCTGCAAAAGTATATATAGAAGGTCTTGAAAAGAATTTTGAAGATTGGGTCAAACCTGTAGATCAAGGTGGACTCTTTGATTCTACAGAAGCTGAGAAAACTCTAGTTAGAGAATATCAAGTCAAGCTCAATACTTTAAAACAGGCATTTACTGCGGGATCTCCCTCAGAAAATCATTATAATTCATTATACGCTCTGTCTAAAGAGTTTGTAGCTGCAATAGAGAAATTACAGGGAAAAGAAGCCCCGCCAAAAAGTAAAGTGATTCATTTTTGGCAGAACATGATGGTCGTTTATAACGCCATGGTCTCTTTAGCCTATCCTGTATCTGAAGAACTCAACGTTAGACTTGCTGTATGTTCATTAAATATCGATGAAGCCAACAAAATCATCGAGCTTATGCGCCAGTTTGTAAGTTCTCTCAAGGACTTACTCAACCCTGCTTGGGATGTTTCCTCAGAGGCATCAGGTTTAAGTGGTTCAGGTTATAACGCTATACAAGGTGGTATGACCCGGAGCTACCTAGTCCTTGGTGGAGTGTATCGTATGCTGATGGAGAAGTATGCGGATAGTGTTACAGATCCTCTGCCTCAGGAAATTAAAGATGGGATATCTACTTTTATGACGTCCATGAATATTATGAGCATCAATGATGACGTTAAATTCGCGAATTTCTTAAGTTTACAATATGCTTATTTAGCTTGTGTGGCCCAATATGGAGTGAAGTCTTCCTCCCAAATATCGGATTATCAAAGAGCTCTGACACAAGAAAAAAATTATTGGAGCGAACGTGTGGTGACTAGATTTGATATCTCACAAGCACCTATGTCTAACTTTGTTTCTAATCCCCAGGCAGAGTATCAAGGGATCAAGTTATTTAATAATGGTACAACGAATCTTAACCCAGAGTTTTTCCAGAATTGTATTGAGTTAATGACTAAATCGAAAGTAGAGGCATCGCGTTCGGACTATGATTATGTTGTCGAGAAAATGAATGAAGGAATTGCGCAAATCCAAGGGCAGATTAATAAATGGACTCAAGAATCTGCGGAGCTGATGGCTCAGAAAGCTTCCATGGATCCTACAAAGTTGAATTACTTCACAAGCATGTCTGAGGGTAAAGATATTTTCGTCAAGACGTCTCCGATACAAATGGTTTATTCCTCTTTGCTTTTAGATAAGTATTTACCGAATCAGCAGCAAGTATTGGAGACTTTAGGGGTGCAGATGACATTCTCTAATAAAGCTGCTAAGTATATGAATCAAGTCATTCATCATATTACGAATTTCCAAACTTCGGATGTCTACTATTCTCTTGCGATATATTTACGTCAGATGAACCTTCAGGCTCTTACTGATGCCAAAGGTAAAGCCGAGAGTGTCTTGAGTAAGGAAAAGATACGTTGTCAAAGTGATATTGCGCGTTGTCAGAGAGCAAAAGAGGAACTCACAAAGATTTTAGCAAGCATTAATCAAGATAAAGAGTTAACCGCTTCTCAAGCACAAGAGCTCCGTCAGACTATTTCTGGATATCAATTTCAATTCGATGCTTTGATTCGTAATTTAGGAAATTTGTCTATTTTCCTAAATAACATGCAGTTTCAGCCTATAGATAATCCTGACGATCACGATGAAGCTTTTAAGATCTTGGTCAACGGCAAGGAGTCTGAGGATTGGCCGCGTTTTCTGGCTTCTTTTGAGAGTTTTGTTATTGAAGGTGGTGAAAATGGTGTTGTTCCTGGCGGGGAACAGCAGATTTTGCAGAGTTTAGAAGCTACCCAGTTGAATTTTACAACTTTTAACCAAAACCAACAGTTAGCTCTGCAGTTAGAGTCTTCCGCAATTCAACAAGAGTGGACTATGGTTAGTGCTGCTCTAGCATTAATGAATCAGATATTTGCGAAGTTAACACGTAGATTGAAATAGGAGCAGTTATGAGAAACTCCCCGATACAAGGTTACCAACAGCCCTATCAGATTTTTGAAGGTCCAAAATTTGCAGAGCGTCGTGTATCACCTGCAGAAGTTGCTGCTGATTATACAAAAATGAATGAAGTAGCTTCGCATCTAAAAATCATGCAAGATTTACTCAAGGAAGCGAGTGAATTGGGATTGCGTAGGGAATTTGTTTCATCTTTAAATCGTGATTTTTTAGATACAGGCTTTGAGATTGCGGTGATGCAGACAGTATTAACAGAAAAAGAGAATAAGGAGCTACGCAAGCAAGCAAATAAGATTTTCCAAGAGCATTTAGAAAGGACATCGCCTCAGGCTTTGACGACGGCTCCTGAGCTTGCTCCTGTTGAGGGTTCTATAGTCAATAAAATGCCTTTTCAATCGGCGTTTGCTTATATTCTTTTAGATAAATATATCCCTGCTCAAGAGACAGCTTTATATGCTTTAGGAAGGGAGCTGAACCTTTCAGGATATGCTCAGAATCTGTTTAGTCCGCTTTTAGAAGTTATTAAGACTTTCAACTCTGCTCCTATTATTTACAATTTAGGATCGTACATCTCTCAGACATCAGGAACGGCAAATTTTAAATTTGGCTATCAGATGATCGTAGATCGCTATGAAGAGGAACGTCTGCAGTTAAGAAATGATATTAAAAGTGCTGAGAATGCTCAGGCCCTATTGAAGCAAATTTCTAAAAACATTCAGGGGAATGCTACGCTGACTGATGATCAGAAAAAACAACTTCAGGATATCGTTAGCGGGTATGACAGCGAGTTAGTGATTATGTTAACACAGATGAAAAATCTGATGTTGAATCTAAACTCGCTGATTTTCATTCCTGGGAATAATGAGTATGAAGCTTCTTACAAGATTATGGGGTTGGATTTTTCTATAATTACATTACAAGATTTAGAGCATAAGGTTGTTGATGGTGAGATAGATATCGCTACAGGAACAGCTAAAGGAGGCTTACTTAATTTCTTTAACACTTGCCTTGCTGACGTACAAAATTATGGAGACCTTGCGCAAACACACCAATTGATGTTGGAGCTTCAGATGCGTGCTATGCAGCAAGAGTGGAGCTTAATAGCAGCATCATTGAAACTGATACATAACGTGTATCGTACGTTAATTAGTTCTTATTAGAATTGGAGACCTGCGGTTACATTTATGGCGCGTTGGCAACCCCAACGACCTTCAACATTATAGAAAAAGTTGTCAGACGCGCAGCAAGTAGCCCCACAGCAAAAGTTTACTCGGTGGAAGTTATTGATTTTGCGCACTTTAAACTTCAAGTTGGTGAATTGGCTTTCCAAACGTTTGAAACTATCGGCAGGGGCTTGCCTTGAAGCATTCCCTACAGAAGCGGAAATATAAGGAAGAATGTAATCGTTTACATAGGTGGTAATGCCGATATTTGCCGACCATTCTTTATAGCTGATTTTTCCTTTAGAGTCTTCGAAGTACACTTCAGGGTTGGCTTGACTATTCACAACAATGTAGTTGACTGGACATGCGGCATGACGATAATCCGCACCAATACCTATGAAAGAAATCCCATCTTTCCAAAGGATCTTTTTCAAACTTAGATCCCAAACGAAACCATAATTGCTTTGAACTTCTACTAAACCGTCGGTAACTTGCGATTCGGAGGCTAGAGGAGAAGAGGTATAATCTCGGTAAGCGTTCAGGGGAAGACGGTAGTATTGTTTTAAGCCACCGATTTTCACATCAAAACTAATGTCTAAAAGGGGGATAGCTGCTGGTGAAGTATCTTGGATAGCTACTGAGGCAAAGACACAGCTAGAGCTCACTTTAGAATCATTTAAATTAAAATCGAAGTCTTTGGTTGTTGAGGTGACTGTAGGCGAGGGACCTGTGTTCATTGTAGTCACTGAGGTCACTACGGGAACATTACTTATACGCGCACTTTCTGAAAAAACATAATCACCGGAAAATCCTATTTTTAAGCTGCCGGTCAGTGCTGCAAAGAGATTGTAGCTATTGCAGATTTCAAAAGCACACATTCCCTTTTGTTCAGGATTAATATTAGGAATTACAGGACTTGCAGGATTCCCCGATGGCATAGCATTAAGGGCAAAGGAGGAGAACATTCTTGATAAAGCTAGGAGAGAAAATGATGCTAAACGTAGGTGCTTTTTCAGCTTGCTATTCATTTAGTAGATGACCTTATTTACTATGCGTTATAAATTCATCTTTAACAAATGGTAAAAAAATGTACAAATGAAAACTCAGTAGGAGGAGCCTTCTGTCTAAGGAGATGAGCAAATAGAGCCTATCTCCATGTTTAAAGATATTCTTCCTTAGTATTTCTTTGTAAGAGTGCAGCGATACCTTCTTTGATATCGAGATTTTCATATAAAACGCGGTAGATGCCTGTAGTGATCGGCATATCGATTTTATGATGTTTAGCAATTTGATATGCGGAAAGGGCTGTATACGCACCTTCTACAACCATGCCGATTTCTGCTTTTGCTTGTTCGAGAGTGAATCCCTGAGCTATGAGCTTCCCAAACCTCGTGTTTCTACTTAGTGAAGAAAAACAGGTTGTACAAAGATCTCCAAGGCCGGCTAAGCCATAGAGCGTATCGGGGCGGCAGTCCATGATCGTGGCAAATTTGCGTATTTCATGAAGACCACGAGTGACTAATCCTGACTTAGCGTTATCTCCAAATTGGAATCCATCAGAAATCCCACAGGCAATAGCGATGATATTTTTTAGAGCACCACCGAGAGCTACGCCTTTAAGATCACTGTTGGGATACACACGAAACTTCGGGGTGAGAAAAGCATGATGTATTTTTTTCAAGGTGTCAGGGTCATACGCACTGATGACAACAGAACAAGGACAGCCTTTAAGGACTTCTCTTGCTATAGAAGGCCCGCTGAGATAACCGAGATATCGGGAAGCCTGGCTGCCGAAAATCTCCACAACGATTTCACTGAGGAGGAGTCCGGTATGCTGCTCAATACCTTTAGAGGTAATGACAAAAGGCACCTTGAGGTCGGTAATTGTTTTTAGCTGTTTAGATACTGGGCGTATTCCTGCGGAAGAGACCGCCTCCACAATCATGGAAGCACCGTCCACCGCCTCCACCATATCTGTAGTGAATGACAAATTCGGATGGATTGGCATATCAGGAGCTTGGGGATGCCGGTGCTCAGTTTGTAGTTGCGCAACTAATTCAGGATTACGAGCCCATCCTACTACACGATAACCCTTATGCGCTAATAAGGAAGCAAGGCAAAATCCCCAAATGCCCATACCTAAGTAGGCAATTTTCTCTTTCATGAGGCCTCAAAAAATGGTTCCTCGAAAAACGCTTTATTTTCCCAGTGTAGGGAAGTAGAGGTTGAAGGATAATAAAAATCGGCTTCTAATTCAAATGTTGTGTTTGGAGAAAGTTTTTTCCCAGTAACTTTATGGAAGATTTGACGTTCCCTAGCGGAAAGAGCTTCTCTGACAGTAGCAGGACTATGGTTGCCTTCAAGATTTTTTAGTGGTGCGAAACATTCTTGACGGGGGTACACAAGCGTTTGGCAACGTTCGCTATAGCAAAAGAGGTCGAAGATAAATTCTTCGAATTTCCAAGAGTTTTTCTCTGAGGAATATAGCCCTAACTGTTTTGCATGTTTATGAGCTTTATAAAGAGGAAGTTCGCGCATGGCCGCATGGGCAATGAAATCCATAGATAAGCAATAGAGACCGATATTGGCTAGGCAATACTTTAGCGTGCCATCCGAGTTCGTAGCAAATCTTTCATTTTGGGGTATTTCAGAATATTCAATGACGGAGGTTTTCCCAGAGTCATTAGATTTGACTAAGATGCCCACATCTTCAATCGCGGTTTGTCGTAAAGCAGCTTTAATAGTGACATCGTTATTTTCCATACCATGGAATCCACAAAGTTCTACATCAAAAGGTAGGGCTAGAGGATTGTCGATAGGGATCACGCTCACCATTTCAATTCCTGCTTTCTTCCATTTTTCCCATAACCCTGAGGTATAGAGAAGAGTTGCTAGGCAACCATTTCCATTAGGCCCTAAGGATAAAGTGTCCGTATCCTCAAGGAACAGATCGCCCGATAAGGATAATAAAGGCCAAAGAGGTTGGCAGAAAAAGTCTACTTGGTTGGGATCAAGATGGAAATAATCATTAGATTCGAAATAGGAACGCGTCTGACGATTATTTAGAGGTGATGTCATAAAAGCTAAAGGCAAAGGTTGATTTGCCAGTTTGCTTGCTGCACAGACTTTTTCAGCAACAAGCTGGAATAAGGGCTTCTTTTTGATAGGAGATACAGGGAACAAGCCTTTAGGTCCGTCACATTTCAATCTAGATCCTTGGCCTCCAGCAAGAACAACACAAGCGACTTTCTTTTCCTTGAGGAGATTTGTCCCTACTTGAGTTCTTTCAGGATCTTCTCCTGAGGAAGTGAAAGAGGTTAAGGGATGAAAATCTTTTAGGATAGGTCTTGGAGAAGTGATCAGTTGTCTTTGTTTATGGAAAAGGTCTATGTCTATAGACGAAATTTGGTGATAGAGACGCTGTTGTTGTTTTTGAGAAAGGGACGACCACGAATCTAATAAATGCTCCTGATTAATAGACTTGAGTTTTTCTGTTAGTGAAGACATGTCCACGACAGACGGGAAGGTTACAGAGTCGGTCATTACAGTTAGCCTTGCGTTCCTATCTCTTGATATTTAGAATACTTATTATTCTTGATCTTTTCGATGATTTTTCTACGGTTAATTAATTCTAGTAATTTACTTTGATGCTCTTGTAGGCGATTACACGAGATATCGTGTTGTTTATAAATAGAGACTTGTAATGTTTGCAAGTGTTCTAAAAGTGAATTGTAATGCTCGATGTTATTTCGGTATAAAAACTGCTCCTTCCTGACTTTAGAAACTAGCGTCATGCGCTCTTTTATATTAACAAGCTCTTGAGATAGATAATGCTTTTCACTTTTAAAGTGTCGTACTTTTAATAAAGAATGATAAATTTCTATCTTGGATAGGCTAGATAAGGCTGCTAATTTCTTATTCAAGATTTACCAAAGCCTCCAACTCTTTCAAAGTATTTTCCAACTGACAGTAACTGGACAAAGGCTGCGAAAGGAAGTTTTTTATGCTAGGAAGGATTTTTACAGCATCATCGAGATCTTTATCGTGTCCGGGACTGTAGGCTCCTAAATGGATAATATCTAAAGCTTCTTGATATGTTTTGAGTAAGCTACGCAGCTTTTCCGCAGCTGCATAGTGATGAGGAAGGGCAAGTTTTTTCGCCGATCTTGATAAGCTAAGAAGAATATCAATAGAGGGAGAGGCTAGAGCTTTCCCCTGATGCGTAAGGAAGAAATGCCCATCTAAGAGAGATTTAAGATAATCAGTAAAAATATCCGGATGGTTGGGATAGTATAAAATAGCATAAAGAGCTGTTATCGAACCGCGTTCGTTATTTCCAGCACGTTCTGTAAATTCAGAAACATGATGGAAAACAGAGGCGGCATAATGGTGTGCTGCTAGTGTTTCTCCTGTTGCCAACGCAACTTCTTGTAGTGCGGCTATCCATCGTGATAGCGAGTCCATAATAAATAACACATCATGTCCTTGATCTCGGAAATATTCCGCGATAGTCATGGCAGCACGCCCGGAAATCACTTTTGTAGGTGCTGTTTCATGTGCGGGAGAGGCAACAATGATGGTCCGATGATGTTTTAGTCCTGAAGCATGTTGTTCTATATACTCACGAACTTCACGTCCTCTTTCGCCAATCAGGGCAATGACATTAATAGTAGATTTTGATCCTGACGCAATGGCGGATAATAGTGAAGATTTCCCACTTCCCGGTTCTGAAAATACTCCGATGCGTTGTCCTTTCCCCAAGGTTAAAAATGCATCGATTGCCTTAATCCCTGTAGGGAAAATCTCTTGAATAGGTTGACGTGACATGGGAGATGGAGGCGGAGAAATTAACGGTTTTATCTGTGTTTTTGGGAGACTTTCTTTGTTGTCCAAAGGGTTCCCAAATCCATCAATAACACGACCAAGAAGATGATCCGAGAGGTGGAGTGAGGGTGGACGACGTAGGGGAAGCACTTCCGAACCTAAAGCCACATGATGCATAGGAGATAGGGACATGAGCAATGTTGTTTGGTTATGGAAACCGATAACTTCAGCAAGTATATCGGGATATTTGGGAGTGCAGATGCGGCAGAGTTCTCCGAGACATGCAGAAAGCCCCTGAACTTCTAAGAGATTTCCAGAAACCCTAGAAAGCAGTCCACACGTACGGTAAGGCTGCCAATAGTGCAGTTGGGATTTTTCGTAGTTTAAATGTGTCATACTGTTAAAACAGAAAGCAAATGATCTAGTTCTTCTCCAATTTCTTGTCTTAGGATTCCTGAGGGAACCTCCATTTTATAGCTGGATTTTTTGCAAGAGATGTCGGGGAGAAACTCTGCATGTTTAATCATGGGGATTTCATGCGTGGCTATCCAATCATTTAGTTTCTTATGGTCTTCAGGATGAAGGAAAATCTTTACCGGAGATAAAGATCGTAAGGAGGTATGCTGTTGTAGAGCTGACGAAATCAAAAGCGCAAGCTCTTCCACATTATCTAATTTTTTATAGAGGAATTTTTCGCAGGTAAGAATAGCGAGTTCTACAAGGTCAGGTTTGAGTTGTTGAGGGATTTTCTCTATTTCAGAGAGCATACGGATCGATAGCTTTCGGAATATCTGAATTAGAGATAATAGTTCTTGAAATGCCTTATCATATCCCGAGGCTTCTCCTTCTGAAAAACCTTGGGAGAATCCTGCGTCCCAGTCTGTAGTTTTTTCTGGGGAATCTTCAGTATCTGAAAGCGAACCAGGGGATTGAGACATCGTCACAAGATATACCTAATTCTTAATGTTTATAATTTCAGTACTTGGTGTTTTATATCTTCAGGTAAATGTTTGAAGATCTCGTCGGCTTTTTTAGGATCCAAATACGAGAGAATTAACCTGATTTTCTCAGGAGACTCTTTTTGTAGTATCTCTACCAGCTTTGTAATATTTATGCCTTGTTTTATTTTTTTCGATTCTGAGGGAATACATTCATAAGCATAGAAAGCAAGATAGAAGCTTGCCAAAGCAATGATCCCTAAACTAGAAAGTAAAATCGTTCCTCCAACGAGGAGCTTATAGGAAAGACGATCCTTTTTTATGGTTTGTGAGAAAGGGAATTTCTCAATAACAATAGGTTGGGCGGGGCCACAGATTTTCTTCAGGTGTTCTTCCGCATGAAGCAAAAATGTTGTTCTTTTTTCTTTTGGAAACTTTGCTAGGTATTTCTCATTAATTGTTAGCTGGATCCCTGGAGTGTTGTTTGCTAGGCAAGCTAAAGCAAAGTGTTCTTTAGGGAAAATTTTCCCTAAATATTGTTCGCATGCAGAGAGCAATAGAGAATTTGTAGAGAGCTCCCCCGGAGAATATGTATTTCCTAAATTATCCGACAAGGTAATGTGCTCTTTAGTTAATCCCGGCACGCTACTGGATAAGTAATCAGTAATGGATTGCAATAGAGGTAATGAAAACATTTCATTTTTATGAGAGGAGAGAATCACCGATACTTGAGGCACAATATGAGGATCGTCTTCCGTAGGAAGAGATAGAGCAACAGTAGCATGAGCTACCGGTTGAAACATAGTGAGGTCTCTTTCTAACTGTTCTTTTTTTGCTAAGGATTCTAACAATTTTGGATGTGCCACTTGGCTCAGCTTAAGCCATCCCGAGGTTTTTTTTTCAGGTGGAGAGGGAAAATCAGGAGAGTTAGACGCGTTATTCCTAAAAAAGATTGCGCCCCCTAAAGCCGAAAAAACAAGTAAGATGCCTAAGGGAGAGATGCCTAATGAAGCAACTTTCTTTTTCAGGAATTGGAAAAACACAATAATCCTCAGGAAAAAATAATGAAATCATTATAGAGTTATTAACATTTTATTATTCTTTATCAAAAGATACGAATTATTGACAATTCACGAACTTTAAAAGTTAATTAGTTTCGTCGGAGTATTGAGACATAGAAAAATCTAAAGAGGCCTCATTTACTTTAATTTGCAATTCAGAATAAACGTAGGCACGTAAAAGTTGGCCTATAGAATTCAATGTAGATCCTATAGCAGAAAAACATCCAGAACAATTTCCTGCATAGGCAATTGTTACGATATTTCCTTCCAGTTTTTCAATAAGTACACTACCACCATCAAGAGCTACGTAGGGAGAGATTTTATCTTCGGTGATTGTACGTAGAGCATGTAGTCGTGATTCTACGGACAGAGCTTCCCAGGCTTCTTGAGTATAAGGATTAGCGTCTTCGATCTCTGAAGGTAAGAAAGATTCTTTGAGAGGAAGGGAACCATCCTCAAGAGGAATTTCCATGCATTGTTCTGCAGCAATATCCAAAGCATCGATGATACTGTGGTACAGAGACGAGCTATTTTCTGGAAGGGCAGGTTTGCTGGGATGAGAGCGGAGTTCGGTGTCGATAGAGTTCACCGTAAGGTTATAGGCTTGTGCGTAGGTTTTGCCAATAACTAAATTACACGTAGCTTCAGCAAGGACGAGTAAAAAGGGATGGCCAAAATATTGGAATTTAGCGTCCATAATTTTTCCATTTACCTTATCGATCAACCAATAGAATATGACGTAATTCCCCATGAGGCGATGGCCTTGACTGCCGATAATCAGATGAGCCCCTTTACTTTCTGCATCTTCAGCGGAAAATGTTCCCCCACAGTAAAACTTGTGAAACTTCTTCATCACTTTTGGAGATACGTTTGCCCAAGAGGCGACAGGTTGAAATGGAATTGTCATACGGAGCTCGCAATTGCAGATTTTAGGTGGGCAATACCCTCTTGGATAACATGCCCTAAGGTAGTAAACTGTTCATCTTTCGTTCTCTCTGTAAAGGAAAAGTGTAGGGTACTATGACAGAGAAAAGGCGATACACCACAATTTTGTAAGATTTGAGATATAGGTTGGAAGCGTTCGTAACCCAGCCCGGGATAGATGCCTTGTTGATGCAGGAAGAAAGCTAAGCTCTCTGCAGGGGTATCCTCTATAGCGGCGAGCATGACATTGGGAAGTTTATTTTCTAACTCAGGGAAAAGAAATTGCACGTCAGGACACGCTGCTTGGAGTTCTTTCGTCAGTTTGCTTCTTAGATTTATCGATTGTAAGATGAGTGAGGACAAAGAAGATGCGCGTTCTTGACAAGCCGTTTTCATCGCGGCTACAGAACCTAAACACAATGTTCCTGGAGAGTTAGAAGGTAACCATAAATCGAAAAACTTACTCAGGGATTTTTTAATGAACATTCCTCCGATGTTCCCAATGCCTCCTAAAGCTAGAGAAGAAAACGTTAGGATATCGGCATGCAGCATTTCTGGAGTTACCGTGGCACGTCCTAAAATATCAGAGAGATCTAAGTGCAAGATAACCCCCCGATCCTGACATAAGGGCTGTAATGTCTCTATAGGTTCGATCAGCCCCGTCATGCCGTTAGCTGCAGATAATGAAAATAATAAAGTGCGTGGTGTTAATGCTTCTGTAAGTTGTTCCGGAGAGAGTCTTCCCGACGAGTTGATCGTTACCCAATCATAAGTAGTTCCCAAACCTTGGCGGCGGCAAATCGCGTCGATATGATATTGCTGTTCATGAGAAGAAATCAGAAGGTGATTCCTCCCCTGGAAAAAAGTCAGATTCTCTAATAATGCCGCTACAATAATCATAACAGCATGAGGGAAATGTGGAAGAAAATGAAACGTGTGCGTTTCTTTAGAACAACCGACCAGCTTACGGACAGCCTCTTCAGTTTCATTCAGGAGCTTGATTGCTGAAGAGGGTATCAAGGAAAAGGGATCGGCATAGGTTTCAAAGCTCCCCCTCACTGAAGCAGAAGGAGGAATCGCTTGTTGGTTGTTTAACCAAATAACTCTGGATGTCGTTCGAATGTGTGACCGGTCCATAAATATACTATGGGTTTTCCTGTAGGTAACTCCAAGGAGTGTACCTCTTCTTCACTTAATTTTTCTATATCCATAATGAGTGAACGTAAGGAATTTCCATGTGCAGATACAAATACATTTTTTGAATTCTGCAACAAAGGGAAAATAGTTTCCTGAAAATAGGGGATGGTGCGTTGCCCAGTATCATAAAGACTTTCGCCATTAGGAGGGGCGGTCTTATAACTACGTCGCCACAATTTTACTTGCTCCTCCCCAAATTGCTCAGCGGTTTTTTTTTTATTTTTTCCTTGGAGTTCCCCGTACATTCTTTCATTGAGTGCGCTAGAACGGTACAGTGGGATCATGTGGTTGACTTCATCACTATAGATCTTACTCATGTGCTTTTGTTCAGGATCATCGTGAACAATGTAAGGGATTTTTTTAGAGTTGTGATGCGTCATAGCAAGCAATGCCGTCATTAAACTTCGCACAAGAGAGGAGGTAAAGATGCAATCTATGGGAAGGTCTTTGATGGCTTCGCCTGCAAGCATTGCTTCGTCAATACCTTTTTGACTTAGGGGAATATCCACCCATCCTGTAAAAAGGTTTTTTTCATTCCAGACGGATTTCCCGTGTCGTAATAAGATAAGAAAGGCCATGGCTTCTTGAGTAATGAGATTAAGAAAACTAGCATAGGAACAAAAAAACTTTTGTCCAGAAGAAAGATTTTCCCCAGACAACATTTTTTTATAATAAAGAAAGGTAGACCTCTATTGCTATTCTTCGGCACAATATATGTCTTGAATGGAGAATATTATGGGAAAGATTCGTCTTAATAAATTTTTAGCTTCTTCAGGGGTTGCGTCGCGGAGAAAGTGTGATGAGATCATCTTTTCAGGACATGTAACTGTAAATGGTCGGGTAGCGCCAGGCCCTTTTGTCTTGGTGGATGAAGAGACGGACACAGTGAAGGTCGACGGTCGTCGAGTAGGCATGACCAAGAAGGTGTATTTTATGGTACATAAGCCCCTGGGATACTTGTGTTCTTCAGAGAGAACATTCCCAGGTGATAAGTTAGTTATCGATTTATTTTCCCATCTCCCTTATCGCGTATTTACTGTGGGTAGGTTAGACAAGGAGACTTCAGGGTTGATTTTAGTCACGAATGATGGGGAATTTTCTAATAAGATTATTCATCCTTCTTTTGGCATTACAAAAGAGTATTTGCTTAAAGTCAGTCGTGATGTTACAGCAAAAAATCTTGAAGATCTTATGGAAGGTACAGTTATCGATGGCAAGAGAGTCAGGCCGGTTTCTGTAGAGAAAATCCGTCGAGGGACCCTCAAGATTATTGTAAATGAAGGGAAAAAACACGAAATTCGTTTATTTGCTGAGGCTGCAGGGTTGCCTATTTTAGAGCTTTCTCGTATTCGTATCGGGAGTTTCGTTCTCGGTGGTCTACGTTACGGGGAATATCGCGAGCTTACTGACGCAGAGATTCTTACCTACATGTAGAGCTCAGTTGCTTTTTTATCCTGTGTCAGCGATATATAACCTATGATAGGATGCGTCTTTGTAGTTATTTTTAGCGTGCTCTTGGGTGCTTTTCTCGGAGCCTACTGTCAGTTATACTATCTCGTGAAGAATATAATGATTTCTTGGGAATGTTTGCTTTCTCACGCCATTGCCAAGCGTCAAGCTCTCCTCTCACTAGCTTCTTTAGGTAATATCAAAATATCGCGGTTATCCCAGGAAACAGAATTTTTATTGCATCATCACCAGATGTCCTGGAGAGCTTTTCTAAAATACGGCTACGATATTCTTTTTGCGTTTCAAGAGATGGAAGAAACATTGCCTCAGATTGTTCATGAGATTTTAGACATTCTAGGTGATAACCACCAACAGGAAACAGCAGTCCCATTCATAGAAGATTTCTGGGCTAGAGATAATTTATTTGCTTTTGAGACGGCGGCTTATGAACAAGCCGTGGAGAAATATTTGGAACACAGATCCCGACCGTCATTATGGGTAGCTTCGAGAGTATTTCGTTTTTTAGATTTACCCGTGATTCATTTCTCTCGCTAAGATTTTTGAGAATCTTTGCAAGATGCACTTCCGCACATGTTCCACAAGCCGATGACGGATCTCTTCAAGGTCTATAGGATGCTGTAAAAGTATAGAGAGAGAGGTGGCAGGTTGCTCAATAGAGGCTAGGTCTTCCTGGGAACTATTGCCATTGATCCCTATTCCTAAAACGATACCCAAGTACCCTTGGGATGGTAGAGTTTCGCTAAGAACACCACAGAGCTTTTCACCATGTACCAAAACATCATTAGGCCATTTTATGGTTCCGTTTGTGATGCCTAAATCCTGAATTAATTCGAGTACCGCTTCTGTCCCTAAACGAAATAATAAGCTAACATCAATATCAAGTTCAGTAATGAAAAAGCAGAAGGAAAGGGTAAGGTCTTTATTAGAAGATACCCAGGACTTATTAAATTTCCCCTTTCCGTCGGTTTGTTTTTGAGTGGACACAACAGTAAGAGCAAAAGGATTCCACACATGCATGAATTGTTTTGCTGTTGCATTTGTAGATGGAGTTTCTGCAATTTCATAATAAATAACTTTCATTGGAAGTATCCCACTCTTAAGCTATAGAGAGCATTATGAGAAACACTAGATATTTCAGCTATGTCAATTCTTGGGTATTTGTTGTCATTATTTTATTAATGACGATCAGTGTGGTCGTGATTTCTTCTATGGACCCATCTACGATACTTGTAACCTCGTCAAAAGGATTGCTAACAAATAAAAGTATCATGCAGATACGCCATTTTGCTTTAGGCTGGGTAGCCTTTTTCTTATGCATGTACCTTGATTACCATAAATTGAGAAATTGGGCGTGGTGTCTCTATATCCTTATGCTGTTGAGCCTGATAGGTTTATTTTTTGTTCCTGCGGTGCAAAATGTCCACAGATGGTACAAAATCCCTTTGATTGGTTTAAGTGTTCAACCTTCAGAATATGCTAAGCTGATTGTTGTGATCATGCTTAGCTATACGTTAGATATACGTAAATCTGTCATTTCTTCGAAGACCACAGCTTTACTGGCTTGTATTATTGTGGGAATCCCTTTTGTCCTGATTTTGAAAGAGCCAGATTTAGGAACGGCTTTAGTGCTATGTCCCGTTGCTTTGGCAATTTTTTATCTAGGAAATATCCACCCCGTATTTGTAAAAATTAGCACGATCATTGCTGGCATGGGCATGCTGTGTTCCTTGTTGATTTTCTCAGGGATGATTTCTCATGAAAAGGTAAAACCTTATGCACTCAAGGTTATCAAGGAATACCAATATGAAAGATTAAGCCCTTCGAACCACCATCAACGTGCATCTTTAATTTCTATTGGACTCGGAGGTGTGAAGGGACGCGGATGGAAATCTGGAGAATTTGCTGGGAGGGGATGGTTGCCTTATGGATATACGGATTCCGTGTTTTCCGCTTTAGGAGAAGAGTTCGGATTGATCGGCCTGTTCTTTGCCTTATGGATGTTTTATTGTTTGATTTGTTTCGGTTGCCGAACGGTAGCTGTTGCCGTTGATGGTTTCGGTAGATTATTAGCCGCAGGGATTACCGTGCATATTTCTATGCACGTTCTAATTAATATTAGCATGATGTGTGGGTTAATGCCCATTACTGGAGTTCCTCTCGTTTTAGTTTCCTATGGAGGATCTTCAGTCATTTCGACTATGGCTTCATTGGGTATTTTACAGAGTATCTATAGCCGTAGATTCTCAAAATACTAAGAACTATTTCAGCAAGCGCAAAGCATTGAGCCCTACAACGATAGTGCTCCCCTCGTGAAGGATCACGGCTAACCATAAGGGAATAATCCCCAAAGATGCTGGCCAAGAAACAAGAAGAATAATCGCAAGAGCTAATCCCAAGTTTTGGGTCACGATCCTTCGTGTTTGCTTAGCTTTCCTTATAATCCAGGGTAGTAGGGAAATCGCATCATGAAGGAGAACTATATCAGCAGCTTCTATAGCTGTCGCACTGCCTGCTTCTCCCATAGCGACACCTACCGTGGCTTGGGCAAGAGCAGGAGCATCATTGATCCCATCCCCAACCATGAGAATATGACGTTGCTTCGCAAGTTCACGTACTTTGTCTAATTTGTCATCGGGAGATAAATTTGCAAATACCTCGGAGATCCCCAAAAGCTTGGCAGTATTTTCTGCACTAATTTGATGGTCTCCTGTCAACATGCTAATCGTATACCCGTCGTTTCGAAGCTCCTTGACAATTTTTTCGGCATCAGGACGTGGTGTGTCTTTAAAATAAAAGAGAGCATAACAATCTTGCAAATAAGCAAGAGAGCAGATTTCTCCGCGTTGTCGTGCAGTGTGTATACGCTCTTCTAATTCTTGAACGTAATCTTGGGGAATTTTTTGTAAGGCAGTATCTACTCTCCCTACGAATGCTTCCTTGCCTTCAAAAAGCCCTCGTACACCTTGTCCTGGAATCATGCAGTACTCTTCTGCAGGACGTGAGGAAACATTATTTTTCATGAGGTAGGAAACAATTGCTTGAGCTATAGGATGCATGGAAGATTGTTCTAAAGCTAAAATCGAAGGGAAGAAATCAGGATGTTCATTACCGAACGTATCACAACCAATACAGGTAAGCTCTCCGGTTGTGAGGGTCCCTGTTTTATCCATAACAATAGAATTACAGGAAGCTAAACGGTCTAAAACGACACCACCTTTAAGAAGAACACCATGCTTTGCACAAGCATTTACAGCGCTGAGATAGGCAATAGGAATAGCTATAATTAATGCGCAGGGAGATGCTGCTATGAGAAAAGCTAAAGCACGATAAAACGCACTATTAGGCCCTAAGAAAGGAATCGAGGTAAATAGAGGGACTAAAACCGCTATAGAGGTAGAGATAGCAAAAATCGTCAACGCATAAACTGAAGAATACTTGTCTAGACGTTGTTGTAAACGTGGTTTCGATTTCTGCGCTTGAATAACTAAATTGATAATGTGAGAGATGGTAGAGTCCGCACCTGTTTTCAAAACCTTAAGATCAAAACTTCCCTCGAGATTGTGCGCCCCTGCAGGAACTATAGAGCCAACCTGACAAGATTTAGGAATTTTCTCCCCGGTAAGATGCATAAGATTGATCGAGGAAGATCCGTGAACAATTTCTCCATCTAAAGGAACAATCTCGCCACTTTTTACTCGAATGATATGACCAACTTCTACAAGACGTACGGGAATTTTCTCTAAATTCCCATCTTCTTGGACTACCCAGGCTATTGTGGGAGCTAGATGTTTCAAAGAGGCTAATGTTCCCTTGGCTTTCCCGGATACCATTTGCCCTAAAGCTTCAGAAATAGCAAACAAAACAAGAAGTAAAGATCCCTCTAAAGCTCCACCAATAAAAATCGATCCGAACGCTGCTGACGTCATTAAGATGTCAATATTTACAGTCTTATTGCGAATATCATCTAACGATTTTATCAAAGCTGGAGTCCCAGCAAGAAAGAATGTAAAAACGACAAACAGATTGGAAATCTCTGTAACGTGAAACCAATAGAACACTAATGCACACAAGTACATCCCTAAGGAAACACACGCCGATTTTAAAGATAAATTACGGTTGAGTAACCGGCTCCCTTGAGATAACATCGGACTATTGTCTTCGGTCATCCCCGACTCAAAAAAATTATTTAGCTTTTCTGGTGAAAATGGAGAAGAGAATAGTTGTGAAAACATTATGATACCTAGGATCTATAAAAATTTTACACAAGTGCAAACGATACTTATCGAGGTAATAAAAATACCTAAAACCCATACAACTTCTGTAATCATATCATTACCTAATATCTTTGCTTTAGTAGCAGAGAGTGCTGTAATGAGGATGCCAGATAATACGGCAACTACTGTATAACTAGAACAGAGAATTAATGGTAGGAAGAAAATGATGCCTATAAAGCCTCCTAGCATACGTGTCCCTCCCTGTTTTAAAGGATGAGGGAAATTCTCCATAGAAATGTGCAGCTCTTCGCGAATCATCGTATCCAGAAGAAGAGTGGAGTCCGAACAAACATAATCTACCATTTCTTCAAGGAGAGGCGACTTAAATCCTTGGTTTTTGAAGATCACACTGAGCTCTAAGCGTTCTTGCTCGGGATGGTTTTCGATTTCTTCTTTTTCTTGTAACATGAACCGATGAGAAAGCTCCATGTAAGACCAGGCTTTTTTTGCTTTCAAACAACCACGGTAAAAAATCCATCCTAGTCCTAACGAAAATAGAATTTCGGTTTGTGCTGCTTGAGGCATAGAAAGAAGGAAGGCCAGCGTTCTAATGAAAAATAAAAAGATTCCTGTGGATAGAGCGTCACTTGCCAGGTGATAGAAAAAACCTTTTATTGTTCTATGAGGTTCGCCCAGGCAGACACCATGCTGATCTCTAACAATTTTGATGTGTTCTTCAGGGGTTGCATTTTTGAAGTGAGCATAATCAGTATTCATTGACTTTATCCATCCAGTATACGGTTTACATTGCCTTAGGTTTTTTCATGTTTACCATACAGAGGCTACTCCTATGGTAATAATACTTCTTGATTCTCTAAGTAGGGGCGTAAAACTTCAGGAATAATCACAGAACCGTCTTCTTGCTGGTTATTTTCTAAAATAGCTACGAATAAACGCGGTGTCGCTAAACCGGAGCCATTGAGAGTATGGACAAAGTGCATTTTTCCGCGGTTATCTTTATAACGCGTTTCCGAACGACGAGATTGGAAATCCGTACATTGTGAAATAGAAGAAACTTCATAGTAAGATTGTTGCCCAGGTAGCCAAACCTCAGCATCTATGGTTTTTGATGCTGTGAAAGACATGTCTCCTGTGGAGAGTAAAGATAGCCGGTAGGGGAGTTGTAATTCTGTAAGAATATCTTCAACCACAGCGAGCATTTTTTCGTACGCCTGATCTGCTTGATCTGGGGTAGTAAAGGCAAACATCTCCACTTTGTGGAATTGGTGTACACGAACGAGTCCTCGTTCGTGAGCTCCTGCAGCCCCCGCCTCTCTACGAAAGCATGGTGTAAATGCCGCATAGTATATAGGGAGGTCCTTCTCACTAAAAATTTCTTGAGAATGGAAGCCATTCAGAACAACCTCAGCCGTAGGAATAAGATATAGAGATTGCTCTCCATCTTCTACACGGTAATACTGACCGTCGAATTTAGGAATTTGTCCTGAGCCAAAAAGGATTTCATGTTTTACGAGAAGAGGAGGTAACCATAACTGAAACCCGTGTTCTCTTTGCTTATTTAATAAATAGGTTAATAAGGCCCATTCTAAACAGACACCTTGGTTTTTGTATGCAGGCCAACCTGAACCCGAAGTTTTCGCAGGAAGTTTAAAATCTAAAATTTGTAATTTTTGGTTGAGCTCTACGTGGTGCTTAGGAGTAAAAGAAAATGTAGGTAAGGCACCTACTTGTTTAATTACCTGGTTCCCCGTTTTATCGGGGCATACAGGGACATCTTCGTCAGGATAGTTAGGAAGACGTACGAGCATGTCTTGTAAAGTCGATTCCTTTTGCTCAAGTAAAGGTTCAAGTTTGGCTAAGTCTTGAGAAATTCTCTCCACATTATCCATCATCGAGGACACATCCTCTCCTTGAGCTTTCGCTTTATGGATCTGATTTGACAAAAGTTTTCTTTGAGATTGTAATGCTTCTGTTTCTGTCTTGAGGTGACGGATTTCTTTATCTAAATCAAGAATAGGCTGAAGAGAAATAAGGGGATCTTTCTTACGAAGACGGGTTTCACATTCTTCAGGTGCCTTGCGTATTAATTTTATATCCAACATCCTTATGTCTCTTGAATTACCTTTTTCTCACAAAGATAAAGTATATGGAAGATTTTTCTGAGCAACAACTATTTTTTATGCGAAGAGCTATAGAATTAGGAGAAAAGGGGGCTTTTTCTTCACAACCGAATCCCTGGGTGGGTTGTGTGATCGTAAAAAATGGTCGGATAATAGGAGAGGGATATCATGAGAAAGCAGGTCAACCTCATGCAGAAGAAAAAGCCATACGTTCTGCTTCAGAATCCATTGAGGGCAGCGAAGTTTATGTAACTCTTGAACCGTGCTGCCACTATGGGAACACTCCTCCTTGTGTCAACTTGTTAATCAAATATAAAGTTGCTGCGGTGTATATTGCCTTACTCGATCCAGATTCTCGTGTCTCAGGTAGGGGAGCCGCTAGTTTAAGAAAAGCGGGCATTTGTGTTTATGAAGGTTTAGGAAAAGAAGAAGCAGAGCGTTCTTTAAAGTCTTATATCTACCAGCGTACCCATGGAAAACCTTGGGTGGTCATTAAAAGTGCCGCGACTGTGGATGGTCAAGTTGCCGATAGAGACGGACAATCACAATGGATTACCTGCCCTGAAGCCCGCGCTGATGTCGGAAAACTCCGAGCTCGTTCTCAAGCTATTATTGTAGGTTCTAAAACTGTTTTACAAGATAACCCCTTGTTAACGGCTAGACAACCTTCCGGGGAACTCTATCCTTGTCAACCTTTGCGCGTGGTTGTGGATAGTAAAGGCGTGGTCCCTCCAGAGGCGAAGGTCTTTCATAGCGCCGGGAAATCTCTCTATGTTACGACCCCACAATCTTCAGAAGATCATAGAAAAAAAATCGAAGACTTGGGTGTGGATCTCCTAGTTACAGAACCACAAGGGGCTAAAGTAAATTTACATGAATTGATGGCATATTTATCTACTACACCTACCTTACAAGTTCTTGTTGAAGGCGGGGCAGCTTTACATACTGCATTTTTGAAAGAACGTTTAGTCCATGCTCTTGTCCTGTACTTAGGACCTAAAATTTTAGGAGATCAACGAAATCCTACGTTTGGGGACCTAGGTTTACGCCTGCATTCTTCTCAAAAAATTGTGCCTATATTTTCTGAAATTATAGGAAATTCTTTAAAAACTTCTTGGGAAATCCTCGTATAGAGAAAACGGGGGAAGAGATTGCAGTGAATGGGGATTTCTATTAGCATTCCTGGAGAGTGGGTGTCTGTAATTTGGAGGAACTTTGGTGATAAAATTCGATGATGATGCTCGTGCCTCGTGTTTTGTCCCTGTAGAAAAGGCAATTGCAGATATTGCGGAAGGTAAATTTGTTATTGTTGTTGATGAGACTTCGAGAGAGAATGAGGGAGATCTTATCATCGCAGGCGAGAAAATGACCGTCGAGAAAATGACTTTTCTTCTTAAATATACGACGGGAATTATCTGTGCTTCTTTAGATTCTGAGAGAATAAAACAATTAGACCTCCCCCCTATGGTTAAAGATAACCGCTGTCGCTATCGTACTGCATTTACAGTGTCGGTGGATGCTGCGAAAGGCATAACTACAGGTGTCTCTGCAGCCGATAGAACAAGAGTGGTGGAACTCCTATCCGACCCGAATAGTGTTCCTGGGGATTTTGTCCGTCCAGGGCATTTCTTCCCTTTAATGGCTACACCGGGAGGTGTATTAAAACGAGCCGGTCATACAGAGGCTGCTTTAGATCTCATGCGTTTAGCCAATATGCAGCCTTGCGGGGTCCTTTCAGAGCTTGTTAATGAAGACCACACTATGATGCGTCTTCCGCAAATTATAGAATTTGCTATGCAGCATAAGCTCTCAATAATATCTACATCGGATTTAGTAGCCTACCGCATGTTATCCGAAAGGCTCGTTGTCCCTATTTCTTCGGCTCGTCTGCCTACAGAATATGGGGATTTTACTATTCATGTTTACGAGTCCGTTTTGGATGGTATCCAACATATCGCTTTGGTCAAAGGTGATGTACGAGGGAAGGAGAATGTACTGGTGCGGGTACATTCTGAATGCCTTACTGGTGATATTCTGGGGTCCATACGTTGTGATTGTGGATGCCAGTTGCATTCTGCTATGGAATATATTGGATTAGAGGGTGAAGGTGTTCTTGTTTATCTACGTGGACAAGAAGGACGTGGTATTGGATTAGGTCATAAAGTTCGAGCCTACGCTCTACAAGATCGTGGGTACGATACTGTCGATGCTAACTTAGAAATTGGCTTCCCTATAGATTCTAGAGAATATGGAATCGGAGCTCAGATTTTAGTTGATCTGGGATTGACAAAGATCAAATTGATTACCCATAATCCCCACAAATATTTCGGCCTCCAGGGATATGGGTTAGAAATTGTTGATAGAATAGCTCTTCCAATCAATCTCTCTGAAGAAAATGAATGTTACCTCCGCACAAAAAAAGAGCGTATGGGACATTGGATAGATTTTCCTTCTTACAAAGAAGAAGTGAACATAAGATAATTCTAGGATGATATGAAAACATTTAAAGGGATAGCCTCAGCAAAAGATATGCGCGTGGCTATTGTTGGCTCTTGTTTTAACGGGCCTATAGCGGACGCTTTGGTTTCTGGAGCCGCACAAACTTTTCTTGAGCTCGGTGGGGCAGAAGATAGGCTCACCATCGTACGCGTTCCCGGGGCTTTTGAGATTCCCTGTACGTTAAAGAAACTCCTTACTTCAGGCATAGAGTATCACGCTATAGTCGCTTGTGGAGTTCTAATTAAGGGAGAAACTACTCATTACGATCACATAGCAGATCAAGTGTCGGCAAGAATTAGTGAGCTATCTGTAGAATACAATCTACCCATTACCTTTTCTATTATCACAGCCCCTTGTGTAGATTCCGCATGGCAACGGGCGGGAATCAAAGGATCACATTTAGGAGTGTCTGGAATGAGGACAGCTCTAGAGATGGCGGATCTTTTTAAGAAGTTATAATTGCGTAGCGTTATACTTTAAAGTGTAACGCTAACCGAACCATTTAAATGCACACGTACAGCAATATTTTCTGAGAAAATATCTAGACCTCCACAAGAAATTGTCGTTTCTGAGAAATCCAACACAGTCGTTTGATCAAGTAGTTGCTTTTTCAACATATCCTTTTGAACACGTAAGCTTTTCACTACTAAAGATAGCGCTGTTGAGTACACCTGACGTAAGCGGCTTTCAGGGCTTGATGTTGCTGTTCCATGGTTTGCTTGTAGTAAACCGGTAATGAGATTTGGGAGACCGCGTATCTCTAGAGGAATGAGTTCCCCTTGTACTGTGTAAAAGCTATTAACTAAGCTTTCTGACTCGTCGATAGGAAGATTTTTATAACTCCAGGTAAGAGCACTCGTTTCCGCAGGAGAAAGTTCCATGAGTGTGGCTAAACGCACCAAAGTCATATCACTACGAGAAGATCCTTCAAAGCCTAAACGATTTGCCCTGTAAGTGAAATAACGGGAAAAAGCTTCTTCTACAGTCGCATGCTGCTGCAACATGGATAATAAAGGAGCAAAGTTATAGTAAAATTCCTGAGAGCAATTGTGCTCACCACAGATGTCCAGAGAATATAGATATAAATCTAAAATCACTAAAGGACGTTTTACCCTACCTACAGATAAAAGCTGAGAACTCGGGGCAGTTGTCAGGTTGAACAGGGCATCGTAATCAGTTAAGCGACGTAACGCAACAAGTACCTCTTTTTGCTCTGGAGATAGACGCGAATACGACGGACTGAGTTCCGGAAATGCTTGTAATACATGCAAAGCTTTCGCATAAAAAGCATCAACTCGAGTCTCTGTAAAGTAAGGTTTAAAGTTTGCGGCAGCCTTTGCAGAACATCCCAGATGTTTTAACACAATGGCCGTCTCTAAAATTTTTAGAGTATTATCAAAGTGTTTCGGAGAATTTAAGAAATGCATTAGTTGCCTATGAGCAGTTTGGAACTGCTTAAAGGTAATGCTATTTTCTCCAGGCTGTAATTGACAAAGCTGAGCATAGGATTGACGTGAACCTTGTATTAACAGGTGTAGGTAGATCAAACTACGTATAGCAACATCAAAAGCAGGGATCTTCTTATCAAATAAAGATAAAGAATAGGTCGTTTTGCCTGTTGTCGCTATACTTGCCGCAGCCGACGGCTCTGTCAACCAAAGCAATTCCGGATATTGACGCAGTTTATGTTCAATCCATGAATCGGATCCTATTTTTCCTTTACCAGAAGATAAGTTTGTCTGGAGCATCACCGATGAAGTCGGAGCTCCAACAGACAGATAAGGAAAACTTAAAAGACAAGCTACTAAACAAGCGCAGCTTCGAATTGTAAGGATTTTTAACATAAGATCCCCTGGCGTCTAATTGTTTTGTTAATTTCCCTTAATAAAGGGCACTAACTAAATGCCACATGTTGATAACAAAATGGCCAATAACAAATCAACCCGAGAAACTCAAGAATCAATTCCCTGGAAGAGCAGAGAATACGTATTCTTATGATGTTAAATAACTAAAAGGCCGCTATTTTAATGTATTTGTGATATAATATTATAAATTTTAATTTTAAATTAAACTAAAGCAATGAAAAAATATATCTATAAGTACGGTTTTAGCGGTTTGCTGTTGCTCTTGAGTTTGAGTAGTTGCTGCTTGAACCCTTATGGATCCAAGCAGCGCGTAAAAAACTCGAGGGACATAAATCACGAATCTGTTATACTCACGAGAAGTGAAAAAAAGCCTTCCCGTCGTTCGCGAAGATTATTTGCTCGACGTAGTCAATCTAAGAAGGACACGCAGAAAGTGCAAGCTAACTTTAAGAAATATGAAGATCAGTTATCGGATCAGGACAAAAGAGATATCTCTTTCGTTGTGTCTGCTGCTGCTGAAAAATCTTCTATATCGTTAGCTATGTCTCAGAGTGAGATTAAGAGTGCTTTAAACCGCATCAGAGAACTTCACCCTTTAGCTTTATTAAAGCTTCTAGCTGAAAACCCTTCATTAATTGAAGGTATGAAGAAAATGCAAGGTCGTGATTGGATTTGGAATATGTTTATGGCCGAATTAAGCGACGTATTTTCTCAAGCTGCTTCTCAGGGTGTGATTACTGAAGAAGATGTCTCTGCTTTTGCCTCCACCTTAGGATTAGATTCCGGGACCGTTGCCTCAATAGTGCAAGGGGAAAGGTGGCCCGAGCTTGTGGATATCGTGATATCTCAACCTTCTTAAGCTCTCTACAACGAAGCTTCCTTTCCCCTAAACCAGGAGAGGAAGCTACAAGCTAATTTGCTGTGATCTTCCACGAAAAGAACACTATTAGCAATAAAGAGAGAGACAAATGTTACATTTCCTAGAACAGTTAAATAATTTCTGCATTTCCTTTTGTGTGTTCCCCACGATTCTATTTCTTGGTGGATTATTAACATGGAAATTACGGGGTTTGCAATTTACGGGGTTAAAGCTGGGCTTTAATCTCATGTTGAAAAATAAACAGGAAAATCCATCTACTGAAAATGGTACAGTGTCTCGTTACGAGGCTGTAGCCGGTATTCTTGCTGGGAATTTTGGTACTGGAAATATCGCCGGCATGGCTGTGGCTATCGCTTGTGGAGGACCTGGAGCTTTAGTCTGGATCTGGGTAGCCGCTCTTTTAGGTGCCATTGTTCAATACTCAGGATCCTTTTTAGGCGTCAAATATCGCAAATTGTGTAGACAATCTGGCAAGTTTATCGGTGGACCTACAGGGTGCCTCGCTTATGGCTTGGGAAGCAAATTCCTAGCCGGTCTTTTTTGTATATTCACAATTATTACAGCATTCTCAGCAGGAAATTTTGCACAAATTAATTGCATAGTCCCTCTCTGTGTCGAGAGTATACCTTTGAAATTTCTTGTAGGCATGCTTCTTGCATTAACAATTGTCCCTGTACTCATAGGGGGAAATAGCCGTATTTTAAAATTCTCAGCCCGAGTGATTCCTTTTATAGCAGGTTTTTACGCCATCTCCTGTCTGATTATTCTTATACAGCATAGCGCCATGATCATCCCCGCGCTAAAACTGATCATTTCGTCTGCTTTCGGAATAAAAGCAACAGTTGCCGGCTTGGAAGGCTATACAGTCACTCAAGTGATCTCAACAGGCATGAGCCGTGCGATTATGGCTACAGATTGTGGTAGCGGCATGGTATCCATTCTACAATCCGATTCTCAGAGCAAGAATCCAGTGATTGATGGTCTGGTTACGCTTTTACCTCCCGTCATTGTTATGATAGTGTGCTCCATCACTACACTTGTTCTTATTGTTTCCGGTGCCTATGTCTCAGGACAAGAGGGAACGCTGATGGTGTTAAATGCCTTTAAATCAAGCTTAGGCTCTATTGGAGGACTCGTTGTCATTCTTGCCATGGCGTTGTTTGGTTATACGACGGTCCTGACTTGGTTTGCTTGCGCAGAAAAAAGTTTAGAATATATGATCCCGGGAAAACGAGCCAATTCCTGGTTAAAGATCCTGTTTGTTGCGGTTATACCTCTCGGAGGCATAGTAGATATGCGATTGATCTGGAGCCTTTCTGATACAGGATTTGCGGGTATGGTGATTCTAAATTCTATAGCCTTGGTAGCTTTGTTTAAAGATGTAGTGTCCACAAATCGAGAAGTTGCCTTACTTAGACTGGAAGAAGATGCTCAACCCACTGTTTTGCAAAATCTAGATATCTAACTGGAGACGAATTATGCAGTTACTCTCACCGGCATTTGATTATGGGAAAGCAATTCCAAGAAAATATACATGTCAAGGCGCTGGAATTTCACCACCCCTCATATTTAAAGATGTTCCTCAAGAAGCCAAAAGTATGGCCTTGATCATGGAAGATCCTGATGTGCCCAAAAATTTACGAGAAGATGGTCTATGGATTCATTGGATAGTCTATAACCTCTCTCCAGCGATAACCGAATTAGTAGAAGGCGCAAATATTTACGCTGTTCAAGGGTTAAATACCTCAGGAAAAGCTTGCTACGAAGGACCCTGTCCACCAGATAGACAGCATCGGTATTATTTCTACTGCTATGTTTTAGACGTGATTTTGCCCATAGAGGAAAATGTCACCAGAGATCAGCTGCTTGAAGTCATGGAAAGTCATGTTATAGATACCGCAGAGCTCATGGGAACATACGAAAAGAGTTAAATACTTACTCTTCTTCGGGAATAAACTCTTCACGCTTTTTCCTATGCTTCCAATATAGCGGGCCATAGTGGTAACATAACTCTTCGCCCGCTTCAATTGCTTGAATCGTTCTAATAATCACATGAAATAGTCCGTCCTGGAATACTCCAATAGCTTCTACGTTAGGCTTGTCACTATGATTAATAAAGCGAGTGAAATTTCCTTGATGTCCACTATCGATAGTAAAATAACGCCATAGCCACAAGGATAAGGGATAACGAAAACAGTAATCGTTTTCATCCAACCAAATGACCTGACGGCGACGTAATATCCCCGTATACTCTCCAATGTATGTCCAAGCCGGGATCCTTTCTCGAGCAAAGACTCCGTAACCTATATAGGAGTTGATCCAACAAATGGCTATGGGAGGCATAGGAGGCGTGATTAGATCTTGCTTGTGAAGCTGTCCCAACCATTTTGCTAAAGGAGAAATGAATTGTTTTTTCTTAGCCTTATGGCAGAGCTGACGGACTTTTTCTTCTACTTTCCAATCTGCAAAAGTAAGAAAGGGAAGAAATTTGAAATTCAGTAACTGCGAAGCTCTATCCATACTGTAGCACGTGCTCTTTTCCCAGTGATGATCTAGAGAAATGTATAGGGTCGGGTGTGAAGTATCTTCTAATTTCATACGGTAATTAAAGAACTAAAGTAAATAGGATCAGTCACTTCATGACTTTCTACAATGACAGGATCAATGGAAGTAATATTTTCTATGGCCGAAGATACCGTAGATAGCACTAGTTCAGGTGTATTAGATTCGCTAGAGAGGTGAGCAAGGTAGATTTTCTTTATTTTAGGAGTGAGAACTTTTTGTAATAATTCTGCACACTCATGATTTGATAGGTGGCCGAGTTTACTAAGAACACGTTTTTTATAAATGTCAGGGCGAGAAGATTGTCGAACAAGTTCAGGATCATGATTGGCTTCTATAAGTAAATAATCACAGTCGTAAAGTTCATGAATAATCCATGAAGTTACCCAACCCAAGTCCGTACAAAAACCTAATTTTTCATCACGATAATGAAAGATAAATCCTACAGGATCCACAGCATCGTGAGGAACATTAAATGTTTGGATTTTTAAATCATGGAAAGAAAATGTTGTCCCTGTAGAAAAAATCTTAAACGTTGGATGCATATCTAATAATTGACACAGGTTACGCGCTGTTTCAAGATTGCAAATAATTGGAGTGTGATAAGTCTTGATAAAACTTTTAATTCCAGAAATATGATCCGAATGCTCGTGCGATACAAAAATTGCTTGAATATCTTCAGGATGCACGTTCATCGATAGGAGTCCACGTGTTACAAGTTGCTTGCTGATACCTAAATCTATCAGAATTTTAGAGGACTCCGTTCCTAAATAGGCACAGTTCCCCTTCGAACCTGAGGCTAAAGGGAAAAAACCTTCCATAAACTTATCCTTCTTGAGGAGGCATTTGTATTAAGATTTGACGAGGTTTAGCACCCTCGGAAGGACCTACAATACGTGCGTCTTCCAGCTGGTCTATTAAACTTGCCGCCCTAGCATAACCAATTTTAAGTTTTCGTTGTAAGAAAGTCGTCGAGGCATTTCCTGTTTGAAGAATGAGCGTTTTCGCTTGATTATATAAAGGATCTCTATCCGTGAAATCCTCCCTACCACAGTCTTCATAAGTATCAAATGAAGGAATAACGTATTTGGTAGGGAAGCGAGAACATAGGTCTTTGATCACCTTGTTGATATCTTCATCGGAAATGTAAGCTCCTTGAGCACGCACAGCTCCAAAAGAAGAGGGAGAAACTACTAACATATCCCCATTCCCCATCAGATTCTCAGCACCAGGTTCATCTATGATGATTTGACTATTTACCTTATTAGCAACTTTAAATGCTATGCGTGAAGGGAAGTTGGCTTTAATTAACCCAGTAATAACATCGCGAGAAGGCCTTTGTGTCGCTAGGATTAAATGAATCCCGACCGCTCTTGCCATCTGGGCTAAACGAATAATAGGCGTTTCTATATCTTGAGAAGAAGAAAGTAAAAGATCAGACAGCTCGTCGATAATCCCTACAAGGAAAGGCATTTTTTCTGGTATTTCTTTATCAAAAGAAGCTTCAATATCGATATTGCGTTGACGAGCATTAAAAGCTTGAATGTTACGAAGACCTAAGAATCTTAAAATTTCGTAACGAAGTTCCATTTCTTTAACAAGCCAAACTAAAGCACTATGCGCGTCTCGTGATTCTGTGATCACAGGTGTTAACATATGAGGAAGCTGGGAATATCCAGTAAGCTCTACTTTTTTGGGATCGACAATCACAAGTTTGATGTCGGAAGGTAGTGTGGTCATGATCAGAGACATGACGATAGTATTGATACAAACAGATTTCCCCGATCCTGTGGTTCCTGCAATAATCAGGTGGGGCATTGTAGCTAAGTCTGCCCAGAAATTATCACCATTGGCTTTTTTCCCAAGTAAAAGAGGAACCTTTAATTTGTGATTTTGTTTTTGGTAATCTTCCAATAAATCCCGGAAGTTGACTGGCTGGGGATAGGGATTAGGAATTTCAATGCCAACAGCAGCCTTCCCAGGAATCGGAGCAATAATACGAATACTCGAAGCTTGTAAGTTCAACGCAATGTCATTTTCTAACGCCTTAATTTTTTGAACTTTTACACCGGTATGAGGTTGTACTTCAAATGCAGCTAATGTAGGCCCAAAACAAATATTGCCAATATCAGCTTCTATTCCAAAACTTTCTAAAGTCTGCTGTAACAGCACACCCTTTTTTTGTAATTCTTCACGCAAGGATTCGGGTTTAGAATTATCACTCTTACTTAATAGATGATACTGAGGTAACTCAGAATTGCCCTCGCCAAATGTAGATAGATTTAAAGGAACAGGTTTTTCTGCTCTATTACTCGACGAAGATAAAGCTTGAGGTAGTACATTAATCTTTGAATTTTTCTGCTCTGTATTTCGGGGTTTGAGGAACGGAGATAACATGCGTTTCTCAGGATGTGGAGCTAAAAAAAGAGTCGCCTTTTCTGAAGCTTGAGAGGCGATTTGTACATCATCCAATAAGTCCCGTTTCTCTATAGGTAAGGAGACAATCGGGGTCGGTGGTTTCTTTGCACTGTTCCTTGCTATAGGGGAAGAGGGAACTTTAATTGATGGCTTAGGAAGATAATTTTGTTTGTTAGTTAGTCTTTTTAAAATGCTTTTGCAAATATTCCAGCAAGCTTGACACTTGCTTTTGAGAAATTTTTGCAGGATTTTTTTTTTAATTAAAACTATGCTGCCACAAAGATAAAAAATAGAGAAACACAGTATGAACGAAAAGATTAGGCACGTCCCGACAGAACCTATCAGATGTTTTAAGCAGAAGGATTGCCCCGTATACAGAATGTAAAAAGGAATCCCTCCTAAATAAGAAACAGGAGGATTGATCCCTAAAACGAACTTAGGAAGACGTGTATCTAAAACATGCGGCAATGTCTGAATAGGAGACAACATGGATAACAAAACAGAAGAACATACAGGAAGCGCAGCAAATGCTAATGCTTTACGATGTAAGATTTTCGATGGCGTTTTTCTCATATTCAGGAAAGACAACCATAAAAAATAGGGAGGGATAAGAAAAGACGCAGCTCCAAAGCAATACAAAAGAAAAGAACTTAAGGACCAGCCCAACAATCCTATCCAGTTTTGTGTACAAGGCTGGGTATTATGAAAACTCCATAGACTCAGACCCGAAAAACAAGCCAAAAATAGATAGGCGCTCGCCCTAACCGCGAAAGGTATCGAAGGAAATAGGACGGATTTAGATTTCTGACGCTCTCTTACCATGATAGACACAAGGTGTTTAGTAGAGTGAGAATTTATTCTAATACTTGGTTATAGCAAGAATGGCAAAAGAAACAAAGAAGATAAAGAAGGGCGAACGACGGGGTTTGAACCCGCGACCTTCGGAACCACAATCCGACGCTCTAACCAACTGAGCTACGTTCGCCATAAGCTATAAAAGCTAAAGAGAAATATTATCTCGACGATAATATTTATCCAAGACAAAAAGCCTGTGAATGCAAACATAATGCAATCGTTAAAGTTCCTTGGACTCACAGATACGGTTTTTCTCCTAAGTTTCCTAGCCGCATAGACCAAAGAAACTTCCTTAATATTACCAAGCACAACACTTTGTCTTCTTAACTGTTCGCGAAGATCCCATGCACATTTCTCAAATTTAAATTTCACTCTGAATATCTCAATAATTCCATTAAGGAAGGGTATACCCACTGTTTTAGCCCGATATGTATTACCCGATATGTATTAAAAGGGAGGGTGGTCTAGGTACGTCTAAGAAACGAGCGCCTTTCATTCAGGGATGCATTCAGGGATGAAGAGGGAATAAACTCGAATCAAAAAAAAATTATAATCAAATGCGTTTAAACAAGATTCAGAAGGGTATTAGTGATAAACAGAATTTCAATAGAGTCGTGTAAGCACATCAAAAGACCACAGGCAAACGAAAAAAAACAAAAGAAAACGAAATATATTTTTCTAGCTCTGAGCATATTGTGAGGCCTAAAATTCCATTGGGAAAAATTGCGATGAGAAAAAAAGAACACCAAAATGTATTGCATAAATAAATGCCGTTTATATAAGATATTGATTTCTTCTTCACCGCGATAAGCGAAAGAGGAAAGAGTCCACACTTCGATGTGGGCGCGCAAAATGAGAGATCGACATCGTCGAACTTCTCTTCTTAACAATGCAAATGAAATAGAATGCAAGCCAGTAAAAAAATGCTTGTTCGGATTTTAAAAAATCCGTTAATTTTTAAATTTATTTTTTCTGAGAATTTGATCTTGGTTCAGATTGAACGCTGGCGGCGTGGATGAGGCATGCAAGTCGAACGGAATAATGACTTCGGTTGTTATTTAGTGGCGGAAGGGTTAGTAATACATAGATAATCTGTCCTCAACTTGGGAATAACGGTTGGAAACGACCGCTAATACCGAATGTGGTATGTTTAGGCATCTAAAACATATTAAAGAAGGGGATCTTCGGACCTTTCGGTTAAGGGAGAGTCTATGGGATATCAGCTTGTTGGTGGGGTAATGGCCTACCAAGGTTTTGACGTCTAGGCGGATTGAGAGATTGACCGCCAACACTGGGACTGAGACACTGCCCAGACTTCTACGGAAGGCTGCAGTCGAGAATCTTTCGCAATGGACGAAAGTCTGACGAAGCAACGCCGCGTGTGTGATGAAGGCTCTAGGGTTGTAAAGCACTTTCGCTTGGGAATAAGAGAGATTGGCTAATATCCAATCGATTTGAGCGTACCAGGTAAAGAAGCACCGGCTAACTCCGTGCCAGCAGCTGCGGTAATACGGAGGGTGCTAGCGTTAATCGGATTTATTGGGCGTAAAGGGCGTGTAGGCGGAAAGGAAAGTTAGATGTTAAATCTTGGGGCTCAACCCCAAGCCAGCATCTAATACTATCTTTCTAGAGGGTAGATGGAGAAAAGGGAATTCCACGTGTAGCGGTGAAATGCGTAGATATGTGGAAGAACACCAGTGGCGAAGGCGCTTTTCTAATTTACACCTGACGCTAAGGCGCGAAAGCAAGGGGAGCAAACAGGATTAGATACCCTGGTAGTCCTTGCCGTAAACGATGCATACTTGATGTGGATAGTCTCAACCCTATCCGTGTCGTAGCTAACGCGTTAAGTATGCCGCCTGAGGAGTACACTCGCAAGGGTGAAACTCAAAAGAATTGACGGGGGCCCGCACAAGCAGTGGAGCATGTGGTTTAATTCGATGCAACGCGAAGAACCTTACCTGGGCTTGACATGTATTTGACCGCGGCAGAAATGTCGTTTTCCGCAAGGACAGATACACAGGTGCTGCATGGCTGTCGTCAGCTCGTGCCGTGAGGTGTTGGGTTAAGTCCCGCAACGAGCGCAACCCTTATCGTTAGTTGCCAACACTTAGGGTGGGAACTCTAACGAGACTGCCTGGGTTAACCAGGAGGAAGGCGAGGATGACGTCAAGTCAGCATGGCCCTTATGCCCAGGGCTACACACGTGCTACAATGGCCAGTACAGAAGGTAGCAATATCGCAAGATGGAGCAAATCCTCAAAGCTGGCCCCAGTTCGGATTGTAGTCTGCAACTCGACTACATGAAGTCGGAATTGCTAGTAATGGCGTGTCAGCTATAACGCCGTGAATACGTTCCCGGGCCTTGTACACACCGCCCGTCACATCATGGGAGTTGGTTTTGCCTTAAGTCGTTGACTCAACCTGCAAAGGAGAGAGGCGCCCAAGGTGAGGCTGATGACTGGGATGAAGTCGTAACAAGGTAGCCCTACCGGAAGGTGGGGCTGGATCACCTCCTTTTAAGGATAAGGATAACTGTCTTAGGACGGTTTGACTAGGTTGGGCAAGCATTTTTTAATCTTGTATTCTATTTCTTTTGCATTGTTAAGCGTTGTTTCCAAAACATTTAGTTTACGATCAAGTATGTTATGTAAATAATATGGTAACAAGTAAATTCACATATAATAATAGACGTTTAAGAATATCTGTCTTTGGTGAAGTTAATTTGCATGGATCAATAATTTACAGACCAAGTTATTAAGAGTTATTGGTGGATGCCTTGGCATTGACAGGCGATGAAGGATGCGTTTACCTGCAGTAATCTTCGGCGAGCTGGTATAAAGCTATGACCCGGAGGTCTCCGAATGGGGCAACCCGATAGATTAATCATCTATCATTGTACGCTGAATACATAGGCGTATAAGGCGATACCTGCTGAACTGAAACATCTTAGTAAGCAGAGGAAAATAAATCAAAGAGATTCCCTGAGTAGCGGCGAGCGAAAGGGGAGAAGACCAAACCACATTTTTAATGTGGGGTTGTAGGGTCGATAACATGGGATCTTAAGTTTTAGTCGAATACTTCTGGAAAGTAGAACGATACAGGGTGATAGTCCCGTAGACGAAAAAACAAGAGACTCTATTCGATACCTGAGTAGGGCTAGACACGTGAAACCTAGTCTGAATCTGGGGAGACCACTCTCCAAGTCTAAATACTAGTCAATGACCTATAGTGAACCAGTACTGTGAAGGAAAGGTGAAAAGAACCCTTGTTAAGGGAGTGAAATAGAACCTGAAACCAGTAGCTTATAAGCGGTCGAAGACCTATAACTTCTTCGGAAGTCATGGTTGACGGCGTGCCTTTTGCATGATGAGCCAGGGAGTTAAGTTAAACGGCGAGGTTAAGGGATCTACATTCCGGAGCCGAAGCGAAAGCGAGTTTTAAAAGAGCGTTTAGTCGTTTGATTTAGACACGAAACCAAGTGAGCTATTTATGACCAGGTTGAAGCATGGGTAAGACCTTGTGGAGGACCGAACCAGTACATGTTGAAAAATGTTTGGATGAGTTGTGAATAGGGGTGAAAGGCCAATCAAACTTGGAGATATCTTGTTCTCTCCGAAATAACTTTAGGGTTAGCCTTGGATATTAAGCTTTTGGGGGTAGAGCACTGAATTCTAGCGGGGGCCTACCGGCTTACCAACGGAAATCAAACTCCGAATACCAAAAGTGAGTCCGGGAGATAGACAGCGGGGGCTAAGCTTCGTTGTCGAGAGGGGAACAGCCCAGACCGCCGATTAAGGTCCCAAATTTTATGCTAAGTGAGTAAGGAAGTGATGATTCTAAGACAGTTGGAATGTTGGCTTAGAGGCAGCAATCATTTAAAGAGTGCGTAACAGCTCACCAATCGAGAATCATTGCGCCAATAATAATCGGGGCTCAAGCATAAAACCGAAATCGCGGGTGTGTATTTATATATACGCGGTAGGAGAGCGTAGTATTCAGCAGTGAAGGTATACCGTAAGGAGTGCTGGAGCGGATACTAGTGAAGATCCATGGCATAAGTAACGATAAAGGAAGTGAAAATCTTCCTCGCCGTAAGCACAAGGTTTCCAGGGTCAAGCTCGTCTTCCCTGGGTTAGTCGGCCCCTAAGTCGAGGCACAAATGCGTAGACGATGGAGCAACAGGTTAAATATTCCTGTACCACCTAAAACTTTAGCAATGGAATGACGGGGTACGTTAAGCACGCGGACGATTGGAAATGTCCGTATCACAATGAGACCGGTTAGTAGGCAAATCCGCTAACATAAGGTTAGGTTGTGGTTAAGGGAAATCTTCGGAGGAACTGATAGTGTGGCGCAAGGCTTTCAAGAAATAATTTCTAGCTGTTGATGGTGACCGTACCTAAACCGACACAGGTGTGCGAGATGAGTATTCTAAGGCGCGCGAGATAACTTTCGTTAAGGAACTCGGCAAATTATCCCCGTAACTTCGGAAGAAGGGGAGCCTCTTAGAGTGATTGCCTTTACGGCATGAGCTCCGGGGGGCCGCAGAGAAATGGCCCAGGCGACTGTTTAACAAAAACACAGCACTATGCAAACCTCTAAGGGGAAGTATATGGTGTGACGCCTGCCCAATGCCAAAAGGTTAAAGGGATATGTCAGCCGCAAGGCAAAGCATTGAACCCAAGCCCTGGTGAATGGCCGCCGTAACTATAACGGTGCTAAGGTAGCGAAATTCCTTGTCGGGTAAGTTCCGACCTGCACGAATGGTGTAACGATCTGGGCACTGTCTCAACGAAAGACTCGGTGAAATTGTAGTAGCAGTGAAGATGCTGTTTACCCGCAAAAGGACGAAAAGACCCCGTGAACCTTTACTGTACTTTGGTATTGATTCTTGATTTGTTATGTGTAGCATAGCCAGGAGACTGAGAACACTCTTCGTCAGGAGAGTGGGAGTCATCGTTGAAATACTGGTCTTAACAAGTTGGGAATCTAACATAATTCCATGAATCTGGAATATGGACATTGCCAGACGGGCAGTTTTACTGGGGCGGTATCCTCCTAAAAAGTAACGGAGGAGCCCAAAGCTTATTTCATCGTGGTTGGCAATCACGAGTAGAGCGTAAAGGTATAAAATAGGTTGACTGCAAGACCTACAAGTCAAGCAGAGACGAAAGTCGGGCTTAGTGATCCGGCGGTGGAAAGTGGAATCGCCGTCGCTTAACGGATAAAAGGTACTCCGGGGATAACAGGCTGATCGCCACCAAGAGTTCATATCGACGTGGCGGTTTGGCACCTCGATGTCGGCTCATCGCATCCTGGGGCTGGAGAAGGTCCCAAGGGTTTGGCTGTTCGCCAATTAAAGCGGTACGCGAGCTGGGTTCAAAACGTCGTGAGACAGTTTGGTCTCTATCCTTTGTGGGCGCAGGATACTTGAAAGGAGCTGTTCCTAGTACGAGAGGACCGGAATGGACGAACCAATGGTGTGTCGGTTGTTTTGCCAAAAGCATAGCCGAGTAGCTACGTTCGGAAAGGATAAGCATTGAAAGCATCTAAATGCCAAGCCTCCCTTAAGATAAGGTATCCCTATGAGACTCCATATAGACTATGTGGTTGATAGGTTGGGTGTGTACGCACAGTAATGTGTTTAGCTAACCAATACTAATAAGTCCATTGACTTGGTTTTTGTCATATAAAAAGCTCAATAGGCTTTTTTGTTGAAATAAATCGATCGATGTAAGTTGATACTAAAGACTCTCTTAAGCGTCTATTAGTATACGTGAATGTTACGTTACAAGAATTTGCTTGGTGATAATGGAAAAAGGGATACACCTGATACCATTCCGAACTCAGAAGTTAAGCCTTTTATCGCCGATGGTACTATACACAAGAGTATGGGAGAGTAGGTCGTCGCCAAGCTTTTAGTTATTTTGGCTCGTAAACTGAGTTTTTATAAGGAGAACAGAAATATTCTCCTTTTTTTTGTTTAAGTGTTTTGCTTGAAAAATGATGTTTCCTTTATTTCACTTTTCTGAAGTTGTTGAATAACTTGTGTGTCAAAAATGTATAAGTACAAACGCTCTTCCAAGAAGAGTCTATCCATTTAGGTAAATGTATTGAGATACCCCGTTACAGGGTATTTTTAGTTTCTTATAAAGAACTAGTTCCAAAGATAATTATTCTTTCTTTTATTTAACGGGCCTCAAATAAATTATACTCTCTACTTTGTTTTAGAGACATTTGTAAGATGTTGTTTATTTTATTTGAATAATTGTTTGTCGGATGCCAAAGGTTCTTCCGCCTTAATGCATTAAACGTCCGAAAACATGCTATTAATGTTATGTTTACCCCTATACATTCTGTTTATTCTCAGAAGGTACTCAAGAAGGTAGTATTTACTTATTTATTCATGGCCGCCATAACGAACAATCCAGAAATCGGCATCCTGTTCCTATTTTTCAAACTACATATGAAAGTATCGAATCCGCGCCGATCTCCACACCTTTAATTGGCGTGGGGTATACCAATGGTAGCCAATCAGGATACTATAGAGCCCAAAATGAAACTATGCATCTTAGCCAGTTGTTGGGCGGAAGAGAGGTTATAGGTATCTATAATAAAGAAGGGATCGGATCTTCATTTTTTTTTAGAAGCTCTCGACAAGAAATGAATCCTATTTGTGCAGCCATTTTAGATGTTTGGAATAGCTTTTTTGCTTCTCATCCTCCAGGGAGCACTTTTATTCATTATTTTTTTGGCAATGGTGCTAGATATGTTCGAGAGGCAATCCAATGTACACCACATGCTGACAATATTGTTTTAGTCGGCATTTGTCCTTCAGACTACATACCACATTCTCGATCCTATTATTATCGTGTTTGGGGAGATGTATTTTCGTGCTTAGACTTCAGAGGATTTCTCGGATCTAGAGTCGTCACATTGCCTTATTCTGCAGGAAGTTTAGGAATTACTTGGATCTATTTCACTGATCCTGCCTTTAATAATGCTATTGTAGCTACATTTATGCAAATAGCAGGAGTCAATGCTGTTTCTCAAAGCTTGGTACAAAGAGATGGAGTTGAGATTACAGAAATATCGCCCTTAGGTGATGCAAATCCAAATGATCAAGAGAGGAATAGTGGCATAGTTGGACATAATATCCAGGGGGTGATTGTATCGCGTACAGCAAGCCCTGGTGTATTCTCTAGAATACAAACTCTAATCGGTATGACGGATACCGTGATCCAAGTTGAAGAGAGCATATTGCCTCCCGAAAGTTTGTTAGATCGACTTGGAGAAGTTGCTCTTAATATCCTGAGAATTTCAGATGCAGTATCTATTTTTTGGCTTATTCCCATTGAGGAACCAGAAGACGGCCTTGTATTAGCCATCAGTACAGTGTTTTTTGGTATAGATGGATTGTGTAGCTGCTTTTTAATGCTCACCAGCTCTCGCTCTAGAAGAGAAAGATATCGTAATGTGCGTATTTTATTTCTGTGTTACCGCGTATTTTTCCCTCTTGGGAACCTATTAGATTTGCTAAATAATATCCGTATGGCAGCGCGTACTACAATTACAGAGTGCGAATCCGGTTTATATGGTGTCATTACTCTCTTGGGATGGACGTTACTAGGTAGAGATATGCTAGAGTATGCTCTCCCAGGACTTCGAGATGCATTATGCAGACGATGCTTAAGATGGTTTGGAGATGTTACGGAAGATCCACAGCACTTATCTAGTAGAATAACAAGGATAGGGCGTGAAAATATGGATAGATACTATAGGATGACGAGTATCGTGAGTACAGCAGTCTATGGTATTTTCTTTGCTCTTATAGGAGGGGCGGCCACTTTTGGGGGTTTAGAAATCAGTGAATCTTGTCGCTATAATGAAACCTCAAATACCACGGACGAAATTATTCCCAATGATCACACGACTGTTTGGGAAGGATTCACTAATGGCCGAGCCTATGCAATTAGTCAAGTTACGCATATGGTGTTTAGCTTTCTCGCTACGATAATATACATTGCGTCTTTAGTCCGAATGCTGAGAACTCGTAATCGATAAAATCTTGAGAATATCTATAGCGAGAAAACATCTCTTGAGTAACTAGCTGCCAAAATCATCGAGAATTATGGAAGATCTTTCAACTCCATAATTTTCAAGTAATTTCAGGATACTACTGTTGTGTAGTGGTGGACCACATACATAATATAGATAATCTTCAGGATTGCTAAGTTTGCTGAGTTGACCAAGCTCAAAAGCTTGGAATAAGAAATTCGTTTTCTCAGGATCATCCTTATCCCAACCTGCGGCAATGTCTTCAGGAAGAGGCTCCGATAACACTAAATGGTAATGGAAGTTAGGAAAATCCTTATCTAATTTTTCATATTCTTCTTGATAGATATTTTCTTTTAGAGAGCGAGCTCCGTACCACAGAGTGATCTCTCTTGTAGAATGTTTATCCAACAAAAGATCTAAAATATGACTTCTACCAAATGAAGATCCCGCACCACCAATTAGAAAAATTAACGGGCGGTTGTTTTCTTTCATGAAGGATTCGCCATAAGGACCAGATACAGTAATCTTATCCCCAGGTTGTAGCGAGAAGATATAGGATGAGCATACCCCCCAGGGGATACCCGGATTAGGCGCATTGTTAATAAAAGGAGGTGTCGCAATACGAACATTGAATTTAATAATCGGCAATTCTGCAGGATAAGATGCGAGAGAATAGGCTTTATTAGCAGAATCTGGCTCCAAAAGGCTGTTATCTATAATCCGGCCAAATAAATTAAACCGTTCCCAATCACTATGATATTCGGGAGCCATAGTTTGCTTCCAATCAGAAGTATTCGTTTTATATGCAGGAACACGAATTTGTAGATACCCCCCAGGCTTAAAGGGAATAGGATGCGCAGGATCAATAGAAACAACAAGCTCTTTTATAAAGGTAGCGACGTTATCGTTAGAAACGACCGTACCTTCCCAAGAAGAAGCATGTAAATAACGCTCCTCGATTTCCAAACACATGTCGTGTTGGACCTTGGTTTGGCAGGAAAGACGCCAGCCGTGTTCTAACTGTTGTTTGGAAAAAGTTGCGCGGTCTGTTTCTAGTGGTGGATCAGCGTCTTTAACAATTTTTACCTTACATTGTTTACACGTAGCCTTGCCTCCACATGGAGAAGGGATCGGAATACCCGAATCTAATAGAGAAGACAATAAGGTACGACCACTATCTACAGTTTTTGTAAGAGTGTCGTCATCGTTAATTTTTAGCTTGCAAGGATGAATTTTAACTAGAAATTTATGAGCAATAAGAATGATTCCAGAAAGTATCAAACCTATAACACAAAATACTAAACTAGCAATGCTGATAAAATATAGGCCTGAAAGCCAAGTCATGATCCTAAAAATCCTCGACTTCGTGAATAGCTTATGGTGTCAAGTTATAACTTGGCTTATAAAAAATCAATGTAGATTTCTCTAATATCGTAGCCAGTAAATGTCTATATCTTAAAGCTTATGCTTTAGTCCCATCTGGCTTCAAAATTTCAGAAATAGCTGCTTTCAGTATCTCAATTTTTCCAGAGGTAATACTCAGAATAACGGTGTGTTCTCGGATTTCATCAATAGTTCCTAAAATCCCCATAGCCGTAACCTTGTCGCCCTTGGCAAGTTCGTTTTTGCGTTTTTCCATGGCTTTTCTGCGTTTTTGTTCTGGGCGCCATAAAATGAAGTAAAAGAACAAAATTGCAATGCCAAGCATTACAGCGGGTTGAGCAAAAGTACTTTTTACTTGAGAGCCGTCTTCATCTGCTAAGAGAGATGATGAGCTCAAAAGAAATAAAAAACACATGAATAAACGAGATAACATTAAACCACCTTTACTTCGGTTATTTCAAAGAAAGGTTAACATAATAGGAAGCGTGCATTCAATGCTTTTCCTAGAGGTGACCTTCTCTTTCTAACAAAATGATATTTTCTAAGTGCGGAGAATGCGGAAATTGATCTAAAGGCTGGACTTTTTTCATGCGGTAACCTGCAGCAATTAGGCTATAACACTCCACAAACTGTATTTTTGGGTTACATGAGATATAAATAATTTTTCTAGGGGCGATTCTTATTAAGTATTTCAGTACTTTGTTTTGTATGCCACAGCGTGGGGGATCAATGATCGCAACGTCAGGAGAAGGATGATCTTGATACCGCTTACAGAAAGTTTTTACATCCTCTAGATGTACTTCCATGAGATGTTCTTTTTTATTTATTAAGATATTTTCTTTTGCAGAATCTATAGCATCAGGGACGATTTCTACTCCTATAACTTTTTTTACATATTGTGAAAGCATAATCCCTATAGTTCCCGCACCGCAATAGAGGTCTAAGAGCGTTTCCGATCGTTGTGGATCCATAAACTCTTTGGCAACTTCTATGATTTTTGCTCCCTGAAGAGTTTGTGGTTGAAAGAAGCTTCTAGGGCGCACATGAAATACAGCGGAATTTCCATCTTTAGGTAAGACGAACTTTTGTTGAATAAATGCTTCTCCGTAAAGTAGGTTAGAGCGGAAATAGGTAGGAACGTTTTTCGCACTAACGCGTTCTTCCCATACAATAGAAACTATAGGAAGATCAGAATCTAAAAGCAGAGTTTTCCATTCTTCAATTATCTTTTTATCAACGGCATATTCTTCTCTTGCAGATGTTGTGAGAATGACCATGAGCGTGTGTTCAGGGCTGCCAATACGTACAGTTAAGGTGCAAAGAGAGCCTTTATTGAAGGGAGGGTAGTAAGCTGTAATCTCAGGATGACGGTCCCACCATGTGCGTGTGATCTCTAGAATATCCATGGCATGTTCGTGAATCATAAGACATTCTGTAATGGGAATGCCTTGCTTCGGTTTTGTAGGAGTAATGAATCCTAGACTTTTCTCCCCCTCTTTAGTTTGGAAAAAAGAAAATTCCATTTTATTTCTTCCCCGCAAAAGAGGATCGCATGGAATGATAGGTAGAATATCTGACGCAGGGAAAATAGGAGCAAAGAGCTCGTGTAAGATACGTTCTTTAGCTTTTAAAGAGTCTGCATAGGCAGAGTGCGGTGAGGAACACCCACCGCAAATGCCTAGATGTTTACAATTGGAGACTGTAAGCATGGTCTATGTGTAAGGGCTCTAATTTTAGAATCGAATTTTATGTGCAAAATTCACGTGCCTGCGGGATAGAATGACTATGCGTCCACTCAGCAGTTAAACATTACTGCAGAATTTTATCATAACGCCGTGTTTCTAGGGATAATCTTTTGAAATCAAGAGAAAAGGAAAATGAGGGCAAGTTATAAAATATAATTACCCTCTAAAAACCAAGACAAGGAAAAAACTATTTTCTTAGGGAGCGAGATTTAGAGCTTTTTTTAGCTTTTGCTTTAGCTGGAGTCTTTTTTGTAGCGGCTTTAGCTTTAGGGGCAGCTTTAGCTTGTACTTTTGGCTTAGCTTTTGCTTTAGGCTTAGATGCTGATTTTTTCGTGACCGCAGCCTTTTTCGCTTTTGCTGCAGGCTTGCGAGTCATTAAGCCAGACTTTTCAGCTTTGATGGATTCTTTTCTATATACTTTAGCAACTTTTTCTAGCTTGATAGAGTCCGTACGTACTCGTTGAGCTGCTGCTTTATTTCCTCTTTCGGCCTTGTCTAAGTCACGTTGGATACTTTCCAACAGATCTCTCATTTTTTTTGCCGTATCTTTTAGCGCCATGAAAAGCGTCCTCTAGTTGTTGTTTTAAACTATTTTTACTTGTTTTAATTTGTAATTAGTTTGTTTGTTCAAATTCATGCAACAATTTTTTTAGAGAAAAGAAAAACAGAGAATCACTACTAGTTTTTAATTTTTCATACTTCTTTGTTTGTCAGTATGTTAGTTGGCGTCAGCTTAATATCTTTTTTTTAAAGAAGAGCCTGTACATTTTCATGTACGAGTTTTCTTTTTGTGTTTTGTAGGTAGTTTGGAGGTTCTGTAGCTATTTAATTTATAAAAAACTTTAAACAGAACATTCTTTTTGAGTAATAGAGTCTTCTACTATACTTTTGATTCACCTATAGTTTGTTTTTTTTGAACTATTGTGATTTTTTCTAATTCCTGCCAGTACTATGGTAGAGAGATATCTATCATGAAAGTATATCACCATCCGTTACTACGCATTTTTCAGTGTTTTTTAATTTTGAGTGTGGGGAGTGTTTGGGCTGCTCCAACTCAGCCATTGTCTTTTGGTCATTACTGTGCAGATGTGCATACAGCATTGAAGTCGGGAAATGGTTGTGATGAAGTTTTTTCAGCATTTGTAGAGCGTATTATTTTTGAAAAAACAGCATTGACTCCTAGAGATTGGGAAACAATAGCCTCGTTAACACGTCAGTATATACAGGTCAGAATCAAACAAGAAGATCGATCTATCAGTACAGATATCATCAGAAAGTTATTGTCCGTAGTGACCATGCCTTCTCACATTACGTCTGAAATATGTCTTGCTTGGCAGAAATTCAATCCTGAGGGAGTTTCTTTAAGGGAGTTGATCACGCAATTTCATAGTATAGAGAGGGGAAGAGACACATTAGAAGATAATCTCTTACTCGAACTTTATAGTATGACTTTACATAGTAGTTATGAGGATCGCAAGCAAGAGATTCTTGTAATGCAAGAACGAGGAAATTACGACGAAGCTTTAGCATTATGTGAGAAGCTTTCTCAAGCTATGGCAAAGGGAACCTGTAGTCCTCATCCCGATGTGATTGATATAGAAAAAAATTTCTTAAAAAAGATTGTTTTAGGCTTGAAAATTAAGAAATCCCGAGAAGTCGGAGATTCTTGTGAAGCGTTGCTCTTCCCTTATTGTCAAGCTGAAAAAGACTATGCTCAATCTATTGACAACTTGGTATTGAGAATATCACGAGGTGAAGTACAACGTGCGCATGAGGTTGATGTGCTCCTCCTTGCGCATGCCTTGTATACCCTCCCTTGGAATCAGAAAAAAGGCATTCGTGAATTAGAGGTTCTGATAGATCAAGGGAATTATTTACAATCGACATTACTGTATTACGGTTACTTTTCGTTATTAGAGATCTATCATCAGGAGAAGAACCTCTCTGCCATGCAACGCTTACTGCTGGCCGGAGAATCTGTATTTGTCCCTGAACATACGTATTTCCCAGAATATAGCTTTTTCGTAGGTTGCTATAGTTATGAGAAACAAGATTTCACAAAATCTCGAGAGACTTTTGTATCCATTTTGGATCATGCCTCTAGATTGGGAGTCACCTTACCTCGGGTGTATGAGTATCTAGGATGTATTTCTTGTTATGAACAAAAGTATGGTGATGCTGAAGATTTCTTTCTTCGAGCTTATAAAAGTTGGAGTCGTAAAGAGGCCGGTTTAGGATTATTTCTTTCCTACGCTCTTCAGAAAAAGATAGATTTGTGCGAAGAGTTGCACTCGAAATCTCATGACTCATTTCTACATCGTAAAATTGTAAAATCTATAGACGCGTTATTTCTAAGGAAAGACCCGAGTTTTGTGTCTCCTGTTGTGAAGTTGTGTGAATTGTTATCTAATAGTGAAGTCGCTCTTGAGGACCTCTATCACTATTTTATCTATGATATGATCAATCGTTATAGGAAGCGTAATTCTAGTCCTATACTTGCCCTTATTGATCACCAAATAGATATAACGGAACAACTGTATCTACAAAAAACTCTAGAGCAAACACAGAATCCTGAGTATCGTCGGGTGTTAACTTTATGGTTAGCTTTTCGGCGTGGAGAATTGTTTACAGAGGCAACTTATACGACACCGCTAGCTTTCTCATCCTCATTCGAGGACATCGCAAAATGTTGTTTTGCTGCCTTATATTCTCGTGATCCTCAAGCGAGTTCCGCTCTCACAAATATCTTTTCACAAGAGCGTTCCGCATTGCAGTCAACGGTTAGGTTAGTTTGGGCGTTAACACGTAGGCAGTCTAATCAAGAGCTTTTGGATCTTTATTGTTATCGTCTTGATCTCCGTTTATATGGAGATCGCTTATATCTTCTTGCCTATGATATAGACGACTATCTTTCAGGGAAAGAAAGCGCGTTATTACATTTATCGTACTTTCAAGAATTATTCCCCCATTCCTCATTATTATCTTTGGTATACTATTTCCAAGGTCATGCAGAAACGGAAATGATAAGAAAAATCAGCTGGTTTATCAAAGCTTTAGATGAATTTGCAGAGATCACTTTGTGTGGAGAAGATGCGAAGGCTTGGGTATACGTATACTATACTTTGAAATTAGACCTGGCCGATGCGTATCTTTCCTTGGGGGATGCTGCTCGCGCTGTTAAGGTTTTTGAAGAAGTAAAAGAGGATTGGGAAACGCCTAATCATCCTCAGGTAGTCCTTATTGAAGACATGAATCATCGTGTAGCCATGGAAATGCGTTGGGTATCCGGACTCGCATGTGCTTATGAAAAACTTAATGAAAAAGATAAACTCACCCAGCATCTCCTAGATCATGTGGAAAAAAGACTACTCGAAACGTCTTCAAGAAGAGAATATTTCAGAGAGATGATCACCACAACACTTTCTCTTTGTGAGCGTTTCCTCCCCTTAGATAGCAGCAACAGTTTGATAGGCTGAGGCTACACATCTGTTTAATCCTGGACCAGAGAAGTTCTGCCCGACAATTTTTAGATTATGAGGAATAGCGGGGAGTATCCGGTTTTTCATTTCTACAAACCCTACGCCGTGTTGAGGTAGACCGTCTTCTGGGGAAAATAATGAAAATACATCCGGTTGTGTAGAAATCCCTAAATACTCAGAAATCGCCGCTAAGGAAAAAGCGTAAGCTTCTTCTTGATGCCAACGGTTTTCTAATAGTAATGATAGAACTGTTTTCCCAGGCATCTGGTTAGGAAAGACTCGCGAGTTATAGACAATACCTAATAACGGGGGTTCGTCAGAGAACAGCATACCATAACCCTTAGGGATGGTGGGTATATCCCTACTCCACCCCAATGTTGCACACGAAAGATCCCAATGAAGTGTTTTATTCGCAAGCTGTTGCATTCCTGGGATATCAATAAGAGAAGGAAGTAGAGACGTGGCCCCCGTATATATGGCTAGATCTCCTGAGAATGTTTCTTGTGTAGTGGATACCACAACCTTGGATGGGAAACACTCTATCTTTGTAACAGGAGAAGAAAGCTTCCACGTAACGGGCAGTTTTTTTACTAAAGTATCAATGAGGATGCCTAGATTGGGACGTAGAGAAACCAGATAAGGAGCTCCAGGTGTTTTTTTCTTCGAAGGTTCTTTTAAGTAGCTGCGTAAAATGGATCCTGTTTTTGCTTCGCGTTGAGAAAGGGAAGGAAAGGCCATATGCGCAGAAAGTAGATGACTATGTCCTGCCCGAACTGCGGTAACAACAGGATTCAATATATTGTGAATCAGATGTACTGTGCTATGGCGACTTAGGAAATCATATACAGAGCTGTCTTTTGTATATCGGGAGGCAAAGAGATCTTTGATGATTGCGAAAGGCAAACCTTCTTTGATTAATGTCCATGGGGAGACTTTTCGTGTTTTCCCTTTGTAACGTATAAAACGTTTTTTCGCGGTTTTATCACTAACAATGAGAGCCTCTTCCAGCTGTAAATCACGAATTAATTCCAGGGTATAGTGTCCCTCACCACGGACTAGAAAACTTTTAGGCCCGAGATCTAAGGAAAAATTCTTTTGGTAATCTGAGTAGATAAGCCCGCCAGGTCGATCTGCCTTATCTATAATTATAAGTTCGCTATTGGGGAATTTCCTATGTAACCACCACGCTGTGGATAACCCTGAAATTCCTGCGCCTATGATAATGGCTTTTTTCATATGGATCTTGAAAACCTAGGATGTGAAGACACAGTTTTTAAGAAATAGGCATCAAACGTTGTAGCAATTACACGTACAAACAGCTCTCCTAATGGTGTTACGGTAAGGAAAGATGAACTATTTTGAATTAATCCCGTAGTCTCCATACTGTTTATTCGTTCTTGACTTTCGGCAAAATACTCATCAAAACAATAACCGAAAAGCTGGATGAATTCTTTTTTTGATACGACAAAAGTACACATCAGCTTATGAATTACCCATTTCCTTATTTTATCATCTTCTGAAAGAATTTTACTTTTCGTTGTAGCTAAAGAGCCCGAAAGAATCTTCTGATGGTAAGATTCGAGAGTTTTGGCATTTTGCAAATATATGCCACGGATAAAGCTTGTTGATGACATTCCCAACCCGATAAGGTCTTCTTCAGGAGGTAAAGAGTAGCCTTGGAAATTTCGAATCAAAGTTTTGTTTTTAAAGGCGATGCTTAATGGGTCTTCAGGTAGAGAAAAATGATCTAATCCAATAGCTTGGTAACCAGCTTTTGTTAACGTATGCCGAGCATAAGAATATATGGCGAATTTTTCCTCCATAGAGGGCATGTCACTTTCTTTCATAGCTTTCTGATGGGGTTTTATCCAGGGAACAGAAGCAAATGAAAATAACGCTAAGCGGTCAGGACGCATGTGTAAAATATCCGCAATCGTTTGCGTAAATGTTACCTTCGTTTGTTTTGGAAGACCGTAAATGAGATCTATATTTATGCTTTCAAAACCTAACTCACGGAATTTTTCATAAGCATACAGTGACTCTTCGTAACTTTGCCGACGCCGTACAGCTTCTTGAACAGCAGCTTGGGTATCTTGGACGCCTAAGCTCACACGATTAAACCCTAGAGACTGGATAAATTCTGCTTTTGTATCATCGTTCCTTAAAGAACGCGGATCAAATTCAATAGCAATTTCTTCAGCTTCGGAAAGATCAAATAAACGATGAATATGGGAAAACAGTGTTTCAAAGAGTTTTCTGGATAACCTGCTTGGAGTTCCTCCTCCGAAATGGATCCGTGAAGTTTTCCGTCTTCCTCCTAAGAGCGTATGCACATACTCCATTTCCTTGATCAGCGTAGCTATATAGTTTTCTACAACATCTTCGCGACGGTTGATGACTACAGAACATCCACAGTACAGACACATAGACTGGCAAAAGGGAATATGAAAGTACAGGGATAAAGGGCTGTTATCTTTTTGAAGATACTCAAAAGCAAGGTAGGCAGGATTCGCGTCAGATTCCTCCCATTCAAGAGCTGTTGGGTAGCTTGTGTATCTCGGTGCAGGTTGATGAAGACCTTCTAAGAAGTTGAAATTGACGTTAAACATAATACCGCAGCTTGAACGTTTTCTAAAGGAGTTTCAGGAAGAATACCATGCCCTGAATTGAAAATGTACTTAGGTTGATGTTTTAAAACAGAAAGGTACTTTTCAAGGTGGTTCAGAAACTGATCTTGAGGAAGTAGAAATAGTGCGGGATCAATATTTCCTTGTAAAGATCCTGGATGTGTAACTGCTGTATAGATTTGACTAAGGTTAACATGGTAGTCAGGATGTAGAGTATCCGCTCCCGTAGAATAGAGATCTATAAAGTTTTCATCAAAACAGCGGCAAAATAAACTTATAGGAGACGAAACCGAGTTTTTTAACTGGGTGATGAGTTGGGTATTTGGTCGTGTCACATAACGAGAAAATAAGGCTGAGGGTAAACGTAGGCTAGAAGATTCAAATAACTGAATAGCTGAAGCTCCTGCTTGGATTTGTTCTTTAAGATAAATGACAGTAGCTTCCGCTAATTGCTTAAGCAGTGCGTCGAACCTCTCGGGATGCTGATACAAGAAAGCCATAGTTTTTGGAAAATCTTTAGAGGCCCCACCCTCTAAAAGGTAACATGCCATGGTAAAGGGAGATGCCGCAAACGCAATGAGAGGAACTGATAAACGTTTGACGAGATTCTTGATAGCTTTAAGAAGATAGGAAAACGTATCTTGAGGATCGTTTGTAAAAATGAGTTCTTCTTTAGGGGAAAAAGAGATTTGCGGGCCCGGAGCAAAATCATAAGAGATATTGAAGCCATCTAATAGTGAAAGAATATCAGCAAAGAGAATCGCAGCATCTACTTTTAGTAAGCTTGGCCCTAACAGGGTTGCTTCTGTAATCGCCTCGGTATTGTGAAAAAAATCTTTCAATGTCTGAGAACCCTTGAGTTCTCTATATTGTGGCATGTATCGGCCTACTTGCCGTAAAAACCATACAGGTGGACGTGAGGCTTTGGGTTTTATCACGTCGTAAAATTTCGACATCGAGCCTCCTTAACGAGGGGTTTTTAGAGGAAATGCTTTCTCTATAGATTCCAACACTTCAGATACCAGGAGTTCTGGAGTGGGGGATAAAGAATAGGGTAATGTTTTCTTTATTTGCTCGGTTTTTCCATGACGCTGTTGAATATACAAAGCATTCCCCGTGCCTTTAATGCTAGAAATGTTGTGTTGCAAAGCAAATAGACGTAAGTGCGCTAATGCGAATAACCATAAGACCTCTTCGGGTAGAGGCCCGAAGCGATCGCGCATCTCTTCTTTTATAAAATCTAACTGTTCCGCATCTTCAGCACCACCTATTTTCTGATAGAATTCTATACGCAGAGACGCCAAATCTATATAGGTATCAGGTATGCGGGATTTATAAGGAAACTCTATTTTTACATCGTCGTTGAATAATAAAGGAGAAGAGTTGTTCTTTAAAGCAGCGACCGTTTTTTTCAATAACTTACAGTAAAGGTTGAATCCAATAGCACTGATGTGCCCTGATTGATCGGTGCCTAAAATATTTCCCGCGCCACGAATTTCTAAATCATGGAGAGCGATTTTCATTCCTCCTCCATATTCTTGTTTATTCAAAGCTTGTAAACGTTTTGCCGCGGGGCCTGATAATCTATCTAAGTGAGAAACTAAAAAATAACAGTAGGCTTTTCTATTCCATCTTCCTACACGACCTTTCATTTGATACAGATCAGCCATGCCAAATTTATCTGCGTGGTCGACTAAAATAGTATTAGCATTAGGAATATCGATACCATTTTCTATAAGTGCTGTTGCTACAAGGATATTAGTTTCTTTATCCTTAAATTTTTGAAAAATAGAAGCTAACTCGTCAGAAGACATTTGGCCATGAGCAACAGCAATACGTGCTTCTGGCACTAAGGTCCGTATGGTATTCCCTAATCTAAAAATACTCTCAATAAGATTATGAATTACATACGCTTGACCACCGCGCAATAATTCGTGCCGTAGGGCTGCAGATACAGTTTCTTCATTGTGTTCTAAAACAAAAGTAGAGACAGGCAGTCGATCTAATGGAGGCATGGTAATCAAAGAGAGATCTCTAGCTCCCGATAACGACATGTATAATGTTCTCGGAATAGGTGTAGCTGATACTGTGAGACAGTCTATCGTAGGGTAACGCTCTTTGAGAAAATCTTTAACTTTAACACCAAAACGTTGTTCCTCATCAATAATCAATAAACCGGGATTTTTGAATTCTAAGTTTTTATTAATTAGCTTGTGTGTGCCAATTAAAATGTCTACATTACCTTGAGCCGTATCCTCAAAGATTTTTTTTAGTGCCTTCCCTTCAGAAAAGCGTGAAAGAACAGCAATATTTATTGGCAATCCTGCCATACGCTGGGTGAAAGTTTCATAATGTTGATTCGCCAGAATGGTCGTGGGGACCATAACAATCACCTGGCGCTGACCATCACAAACAGCCTTCACAGCGGCCCGCATAATGACTTCCGTTTTTCCGAAGCCCGCATCACCGCAAATTAAACGGTCCATTAGCTTATCGGACATCATATCGGAATAAATTTGTTCAATGGCTTTTAATTGATCTGGAGTTTCCTCATAAGGAAAGCTCTCTTCGAATTTTATCACCTCTTCTCCATGAGGAGGATAAATAAAAGCAGGAGTCGTAGAGCGCTGGGCTTCGAGCTGAAGGAGTTTCTCAGCATATAATACGAGAGACTTTTCAGAGAGATCTCGAGAGCGTTTCCATTTAGAGCCATTGAGATTATGCAGGTCAGGAGTTTTGTCAGAAATGCCTACGTAACGTGAAATCAGATAGGCTTGGTCTGAAGGCACATACAGCCGGGCTTTGTCAGCATATTCAAGAACTAGATAGTCAGTTTCAATATTTAAATGGTTTGGTTTCTTTTCCATTCCGATAAATTTGCCAATACCATTGTGTAAATGAACAACTGTCTCTCCTGGAATAGGAACGAAGACTTCTTCCGTAGTTACGGAAAAATAATTTCTCTGTTTTTGTCTTCGTAATACTTTTGTAGAGGCAAATTCCGCTAGGGAAATAGCCGCAAATCTTTCGTTGACAAGAGCAAAGCTAGAAGAGAGATTTCCAGATTTTTCATAAATATGTATAGAGTTCTGGCCTAGAGTTTCTATTAGGGCCCGAGCTTCTTTTAAAGCTTTTGCTTTTGTATTGTAGAGAGCTACGTTAAAAGGTTGCCCTTGGCTAGGAAGATATTCTTGAAGCTTTTGTAGAAAACCAAGAAGAGGATTGGTTTGTTCATCGAGAATTTCGTTAGGATAGATAAAAGGAGCAACAAGTCGGGAAGCTTGAACATCGCAGTGAAAAACTTCAATGTTTACTGTATTATGTTTAATTGTACGAACATTAGGAAAGTTTTTCTCTTCAAAGAAAATCGTCTGTGACTGAAAGGCGCGTTGACATAAATCTTGGATAGGTAGGAAACGGTTAGGTAACGAAGATAAAGTCCCCGAAATATCAGAGAAATCATCTTCTAACATGGTTAAATTATCAAAGAGAAATGTCGGGGGTGTAGCAAAATAATCCAATAAGCAGTGTGATAAAACTTCTGTTCCCGAATCTTTGGTTGCAGGGGATATAGACAACTGGGAGACTTTCCCTGTGGAGAGTTGATCAGAAGGATTAAAAGGACGTATGGAGATGATCTTTTCTCCCCAAAACTCTATCCGGAAAGGTTCCTGAGAAGATAGAGGAAAGATGTCAATAATCCCTCCTCTATAAGCAAACTCTCCCTTATCGCTGGCGAGAGTTTCATGGCGATAACCTAAATTTTTACATAGATCGATCATGATATCAGGATCAAGAACATCCCCAACTTGGATATCTAAATGTTGGTGCGCTGTATCTTTGGGTGATCGAGTTTTCTCTAGTAAAGCTTTGAGTGTTGTCACACAAAATATAGGCGCTTTCTTCTGATATAAATCATAAAGAATCTTATCACGTTTCCCTACCGCATCGATATTCACAAGCTTTGGAGATAAATCAATTTCTGATGAAGGGAACTCCACAGGAGGGAAGCCCAAAAACGAAGCAAGATCTTCAAAGAGATCGTCAATACGAGAGCGCGTGGTGATCATTACCACAGACTCTTTCCTCTCGTGAAACAGCTTAGCAGCTAAGAAACTACGAGCTCCAGGAAGGATATTTTCTATGAGTAATGGAACAGAGGTGTTAGTTATTTCAGATAGAATCGATAGGTTTAAATTAACTGGGTCGAAATCCATTGGCATAAAGTGTTATTTAATATATCTGCTTGCGGGAGACTATCAGCACTACCTTGTGCAAATATATCTTTCCCTCCCCAACGACCACCACAAGGTGTGAGTAATACTTGTAAAAGATCCTTAGCTTTTAATCCTTGTTTAACCAGATCGTCAGAAATTCTTGAAAATATGATATACTTTCCGTTTTTCTGAGTAGTCCATAGAGAAACTAAACGTACTGGTATTTTTTGATGTAAGCAGTTGGCATACTGTTGTAAGCGATGACTTTCCGATTCAGGTAAATGATAAATAAAGTAAGAAACATCTTCAATCTGCTGACAACGATCAATAACTTTATCCAATAAAGAATAGATAAGCTTGTTTTCTAAATCAGAAATAAGTTTAGTTTGTTCTTTTTTCTCATCTAAAATGTTTTGTAATTTATTCAGAATTTGATCTCGAGGAGATTGTAAAATAAGCGCAATTTCATTGAGATCTTGATTGTCTTGACGGGCTAAAACTTCAGCTTCTTTTCCTGTTACCGCCTCTATACGACGGATCCCTGTGGCTACAGCATGCTCTTTAAGGATACGGAAATAACCCAGGTCTCCTGTAAAATCTGCATGAGTCCCCCCACAGAGCTCGTGAGAAAATCCTGCGGAAACTACGCGAACAACATCGCTATACTTGTCACCAAAAAATTGCTTGATCTCTTTAGAATTCATCACATCCGAGTAAGCAGCTTCTCGGGTCTCCACGCGATGATTTTCACGGATTTTCTCATTAACTAAAAGCTCAATAGAAGCTAAGTCTTCAGGAGCGATAGCTTTTGGATGCGTAAAATCTAAACGAATCTTTGTATCATCAACAAAAGATCCTGCTTGGCGGATATGATCTCCAAGAGTCATCTCTAAAGCTTTATGTAAAAGATGACAGCCCGTGTGATTGTTGCTGATGTTTTTTCTACGTAGACAATGTACTTGTGCAGTTACAGCTTGTGCCGAATGGAGTTGTCCTTGAGAGACTTCCCCATGATGAATAACCATCCCCGCTTTCGGAGAGGTCGTGTGACTCACTATAAATGTTCCATCAGAACAGAATATCTCTCCAGAATCACCAACCTGACCTCCTTTTTCTGCATAGAAGGGGGTTTCTTTTAAGATTAAAATGCCTTTTTCTTTTTCTTTAAGATAGGAAACTTGTTCACCATTCTTGATAATGGCTTCAATAAATGTATCGCATGACAGGTCATGATAACCCACAAATGTAGAATTCTCTCCTAAAGAAAGCGCATCGTATACTGTATCTGTAGCGTTATGAGATTTTATTACATTTTTTCTGGAACGCTCTTTAGCTTCTTTCTCTAATTGATAAAAGGTATCTAGATCTACAGAGAAATTATAATCTTTAGCTAACAAGGCAATTTCATCCAGAGGCAGTCCATACGTATCTTTTAATTTGAAAGCATCTTCTCCAGAGATGGTGGATGAGGAAGAAGAAGATTTAAGGACCTGTTGAAGTAAATTTCCACCACGGTGCAGTGATTTGAAATAGTTCTCCTCTTCTATGGTCATAACTTCTTGAATTTGAGATACAGAGAGGCGTAATTCGGGATACGCCTCTCCCATAGCGTCAACCAAAGCAGGGACGATTTCTGCTAGGAAGGGTTGAGTAAACCCAAGACGTTTCCCATAGTTTACAGAACGTCGCAAAATTTTTCTTAATACGTATCCGCGTTCCGTATTTCCAGGGATCAAGCCGTCAACTATAGCAAAAGATAACGAACGCACGTGGTCAGCGATGACTCTAAAAGCAGCCCCGAGAGGTTCATCTGCATGGTACTTTTCCCCTGACAATGTCTCTGTTTTTGAAATAAGCAAACGTAATACATCAGCTTCGAAAACAGTATTTGTTCCGGAGATAATAGAAACCAAACGCTCGAGACCTGCGCCAGTATCCACGTGTTTGTTAGGCAAAGCGAGTAGGGAACCTTCTGCTGAGCGATTGAACTCCATAAATACAAGATTCCAGTATTCTAAAAAGCGCTCGCCTTCACTGTCCTCTAGAGGAGAGGTGGCTGTGCCAAATGACTCACCACGATCAAAAAGAAGCTCAGAACAATATCCACAAGGGCCTGTTTCAGCCATGCTCCAGAAATTGTCTTTATCAGTTAGACGGAAAATACGTTCCGAAGGTAAATGTTGTTCCCACAGAGCAAAGGCCTCATCATCTTTTTCATGTACTGTGGCGTAGATACGATCCGGATCGAAATTGAAAACAGATAAAGATACCTCCCAAGCAAAAGCAATAGCCTGCTCTTTAAAGTAATCTCCAAAGGAAAAGTTTCCTAGCATTTCAAAGAAAGTCAGGTGTCGAGATGTGTGCCCAACGTTATCGAGGTCATTATGCTTTCCTCCAGCGCGGATACATTTTTGAGACGTTGTAGCTCGTGAATAGCTCACGGTTTCTTTGTTTAAAAAAATATCCTTGAATTGATTCATTCCTGCGTTGGTAAAGAGAATGGAGGGATCGTTATGGGGGAAAACAGGTGAAGAAGAAACAATAGTATGGTGACGGTTAGCGTAAAATTTTAAAAAATTAGATCGGAGAGTGTTACTTAACATAAGGAATGACTTTGCCGTGTCAAAAACGTTGAACTTCCTGTAATTATATGGGAGAGATGTATTTTAGTCTCTAATCCTGTCCTTAAGAAAGAATCTTTTTGTCCTTAATGCATAAAAAATGTTCTCTACACCTGTGAGAGCCTAGGTAAGAAATCATCATCAAAACATTAAGGGATCTTATATTGCGAGTAGTCTTGCTTTTTGGTAATGCATATCCTATAATTTCGTTATTTATATTCTTGTGAAGTGCTTTTAGGTCTGATAAATGGTGAACAGAGAAGTAGATATCGATATCTTGGAAAAGATCTCCGGAACTCTTAAACAATTGAGTATAGAGATCATTCAAAAAGCTGGTTCTGGTCATCCGGGATTACCTTTAGGTTGTGCGGAACTTGCCGCTTACCTGTACAGTTATGTTTTACGACACAACCCAAAAGATCCTTTATGGATTGATAGAGATCGTTTTGTCTTGTCTGCAGGGCACGGTTCAGCTTTGTTATACGCCTGTCTTCATCTTGCTGGGTATGATGTCTCTTTAGAGGATCTTCAGCAATTTCGTCAGCTGCATTCCCGAACTCCCGGTCATCCAGAATTTGGAGAGACAGAGGGGGTGGAAGCAACTACAGGACCTTTAGGCCAAGGATTAGGTAATGCTGTAGGTATGGCTTTATCTATGAAGATGCTCGGCGTTCGCTTTAATCGTCCTGAGCATGAAATTTTTAATGGTAAAGTATACTGCCTGGCTGGTGATGGATGCATGATGGAAGGCGTGAGCCATGAAGTCTGCAGCTTTGCAGGGACCTTGGGTTTAGACAATCTTGTCGTGATTTATGATTATAACAATATTGTCTTAGATGGTTTCTTAGGAGAAGTCAGTTCAGAAGATGTAAAAAAACGTTTCGAGTCTTACGGCTGGGAAATTTATGAAGTTGATGGGTACGACTTCTTAGGCATTCATGAAATTTTTGTGAAAGTTAAGCAGTCTCAGCAGCGTCCTGTATTAATCATTGCCCACACAGTCATCGGGCATGGCTCTCCTAAAGAAGGCAGCCATAAGGCGCATGGATCTCCTTTAGGAGAAGCTGGCGTAGAACAGACAAAACGTTTCTGGCATCTGCCCGAAGAGAAGTTTTTCATTTCTCCTGTAGTCAAGTCTTTCTTTTCTAATAAGTTGCATGAAGATCGCAAAGTTCAAGAAGAGTGGCAAGATAATTTTCGTGTTTGGTCTCGTCTATTCCCTGACTTGTATCAAGAGTTTCTTTCATTAAAATCCCCGCTCTCCTCAGAGCAACTAGAGATCATCCTTGACGGCGTAGTCATGCCAGACAACATAGCTGGACGCGCAGCATCTAACAAGATTATTCAAGACTTAGCTAAGAATATCCCTTCTCTTATTGGAGGATCAGCAGACTTATCGAGTTCTGATGGGACCTGGATAACCGACGCTAAAGATATGAATAGCCACGATTTCTCGGGTAGAAATATTAAATACGGTGTTCGAGAATTTGGTATGGGGGCGATTATGAATGGCCTCGCTTACTCACAAGTGTTTCGGCCTTTCGGAGGAACATTCTTAGTATTTTCTGATTACCTAAGGAATGCGATTCGCTTAGCTGCTTTAGCCAAATTACCCGTGATTTATCAATTTACCCATGACTCTATTTTTGTGGGTGAGGATGGTCCTACCCATCAGCCTATAGAACAGATTATGTCGTTACGAGCCATTCCAGGTTTGCAAGTTATCCGTCCTGGGGATGCTAATGAAGTCAAGGGCGCTTGGCATGCTGCATTGCGTTATGCCGGTCCCACAGCATTGATACTTTCCCGGCAAAATTTACCTACACTCGCGCAAACACATCGACCCTTTAAAGAAGGTGTCGGCCGAGGAGCTTACATTGTTTTAAAAGAGACTCAAGGAAAACCAGATTATACTTTATTTGCTACAGGATCGGAGTTGCACTTAGCTTTAGCTGTAGCTCAAGAGCTGATCCATTTGGATAAAAAAGTCCGTGTCATTTCTTTCCCTTGTTGGGAGTTATTTGAACAGCAAGATTTTGAATACCGAGAAAGTGTGATCGGTGGCGATTTAGGTTTAAGAGTATCTATAGAGGCAGGGTCGGCATTGGGCTGGTATAAATATATCGGTGCGAATGGCTTAGCTATTGCTATGGATAGATTCGGTTATTCTGGAGCTCCCGCTGATGTAGCGGAAGCTTGTGGATTTACTGCAGATTGCATTTTGCAGAGAATTCTTTCTCAATAATCGCTATCGGAGATGCCAGAATCTTTAGGCATAGTATCATCAGCCTCTCCAATTTCCATATGCGGCAAGCCTTTGTTGGCTTTTGTGGGGCGGTTTTGCAGTACTGTGTCTAATCTTGAAATGACATCAATGCCCGTAGTGATGTGATCTTGTGTGTATGTCTTCAGCACGTGATTCCCACTTGCCTTAGTTTTTATTCCTTCCCTTCTCAAGGGTAAGTCGGAAATAATCAATAAACCTCCTACGGGAAGGTTTCTTCTGTAACCTGCAGAAAATAGGGTGGCACACTCCATTTCTATAGTTTGCGCTTTATTTTCATAAAGTTTCTTTCGGAACTCTTTATTGAACTCCCAAAAACGGATATTTGTCGTGTGCGTAATGCCAATATGGTAGCTCGATTTTTTCTCTTCTAATATTTCTGTGATCGTTTTTTGCACGATGAAATTTGCTAAAGCAGGCACTTCGGGAGGGAAATAGATATCCGAGGTTCCTTCTCCTCGAATACTTGCTATGGGGACAAAGTAATCCCCAACCTGATAGTGCGAGCGTAAACCGCCACACATGCCAAGCATAACGGCAGCTTTTAAGTTAGGGAGAAAAGAACATAAATCTATAGTTAAAGCTGCTCCAGGAGATCCTAATTTAAAATCTAAAATAGACGTGTTGACTTGGGGAGCGTGTGCTGCAGAAAACATAGATCCTTTGGAAATAGGTACCTGATAAGCTTCTGCAAATACGTGGGTATAGTGAGCAAAGTTCGTTAAAAGTAGGTAGGGACAAAATTCTTTAATAGATGATCCAGAATAACGCTCCAGCGTATCCTGGGCGATTTTGGCTTCATTAGTTTTCGTTTCTTTATGCTTAAACATGCTTTTGCTCCCTAGTTTAACTAGATGTTGTCGATGTCAAATAATCACTTTCTTTATACTGCGTATAGGAAAATTGCACGTCTAAACTAAAATCAATAGATATTAATCGCTATACTTATCCTGCCACACACAAGACATTCTTCTGGACAAAGGAGAAAATCCTAGATAACATAAATAGGAGAATTTTAAGGATAAAAGGCCCCATGGTTCGTGTAAGTACTAGTGAATTTCGTGTAGGATTAAGAATAGAAATTGATGGTCAACCCTATTTGATTTTGCAAAATGACTTTGTAAAACCAGGAAAAGGCCAAGCCTTTAATAGGATTAAGGTAAAAAATTTTCTTACAGGAAGAGTCATTGAAAAGACGTTTAAATCTGGAGAATCCGTAGAAACTGCAGATGTGCGAGAACAACAGATGCGTTTCCTTTATTCAGATCAAGAAGGTGCTACCTTCATGGATGATAAAACATTCGAGCAAGAAGTCATCTTCTGGGACAAAATAGAAAATATCCGTCAGTGGCTATTAGAAGACACTATCTATACATTAGTTTTATACAATGGTAATGTTATTGCGGTAGAACCTCCAATTTTTATGGAACTGACTATTGCGGAAACGGCACCAGGTGTACGTGGAGATACAGCTTCGGGAAGAGTATTAAAGCCTGCAGTAACAAATACTGCAGCAAAAATTATGGTTCCCATTTTCATAGAAGAAGGTGAAGTTGTAAAAATAGATACACGTACAGGAAGTTATGAATCCCGCGTTTCCAAGTAGCTTCGGATTATAAGAAGTTCTATTGTGTAAAAAGTACGATTTTCTTAGATTCCGTGGTATGGGAACAAAAAAAATAAAAGAGCTATCTGCGGAAGCAGAGTTGCTGAAAAAACTACGGGATCAAGCTTTAGCCCTCGAAGAACAAAAGAAGAGGCAAGTGTGGATTGAAAAGCTTATAGCTATGCCTGAATCCACCCGTGACCTTTCTCACTGCGAAATACCTGATACTCCAGAGGTATTTCGTGCCATTGCAGAAAAAATTTGTGAAGAAGGTGTCTAGCTATTCTCCACAGTTTCTTCTATTTTTCATCTTGTCGTTTTCTTAAAAAATTACCAAGACTCCAAATTGGCTTCTATAGAGATTTTTAGAGGCTCTTGCGTATTTAAGAGATTTGTTATCGCTGCAGTATATACATGGTATCCTTGAGGATACAGGTCGATAATGTGAAAACGAGCATTAGAAGGTAACGAGACAGAGCCACTGTTTAAAATCATATTTGGTGCGTGATCTTTGAAGTTATAGACAGCAGCCTGATGATTATGGCCGTGAAGATATAAACGCACATTAGGATACTTTTTCAAAACATGTTGTAAAAGCAGATGATTAATTAAATCATGAGAAGGGTCTTTTGTAGGTAAGAGAGGATAGTGATTGGCAATGATTATGTTTTCCTTAGGAGGAAGACTGAGAATAAAGTTCTCTAAAACAGAAATTTGTGATGATTTGATCATGCCATTTGCAGAAAACCATCCGTTTAAACACGAACAATCCAGTAAGACCAACCACCAATGATCTATGAGTTTGTTAAAGGAAATTTGTTCGTTTTGTAATTGTACATTAGGGAAGTAGTGATAGAAGGTCTGCTGATTCAGTGCTTGTTGCGTATAAACGTCATGATTCCCAGGAAGTACATACACAGAGGCATTTTGTGCTAGGGTATTCACAAAGTCTTGAGCGAGTAGAAATTCGGCGTCTAAAGCTGTAAGAGAAAAGTCACCAGTAATACAAATACTATCCGCTTGCAGTTGTACAGCTAAATCAGGAAAACGTTTGGCTATGGTTGAAGACTGAAAGGTCACACCACCAAATACTTGGCGTAATGCCCCTTTAAATCTCTTATTGAAACAGGTTAATGGATTTTTAGGGAAAACACAGAAATGCACGTCAGAGATATGAATAATACGATGAGCTTGTGAAGGTTTATTATACATATCACCCTGTTCCCCAAAAGGCTGGCATAATTTATCCGCACAATCAGCTGATAAAAAAGCTTACCTGTTTTCTCTACCTAACTCTTCTTAAGGTCTTGTACTGATCTTCAACTATTCAAGTTCTTTTTTACTAAGAAACACCACACAATAGGACAATGTTTATCTCCGAAAAAAAACGGAAAACAGTGTTCTCATTCTAAAATATTTCCGGACTCAGTACTAAAAAGACTTATAGTACTGAGTCGGGATTTTCTTATTAACAGCTTTATTTGCAGATCTTATGGGATGGGGCTAGGATTTTAGGCTTTTCAGTCTGTCAGACGAACCGTTGGCATAAAGAAAAGATGTTTTCACCTAAGCGTAGAGAATAGTTTATTTGTCGGCATGGGTAATGATGACTTTTGAGGATAGGATTTTCAATCCTGTTTCCAAGGCTAAGGAGAAAATATCCTCGATTTTGGATAGAGGATCTAGAATGCCTGAGGCAATAAGGTCTTCAATTTGTTGAGAAATGACATTCATCCCTAAACTAGGTGTGGATAGAGATAACAGTTTATCTAGAACGACCTGGCTTTCTAGTTTCATATTGCTGATGAGTTGTTCTAAAGGAGCTCGACAACACATGTGTAAAATCTTTATGGCTGCTCGTTCTTCTTCTGAGAGTTCTTCCTGATCACATAGATGTAAAGAAGCATAAAATAGACCCGCACCTCCTCCAGGAATGTAGCCTTTGTCTACCGCAGCAGTTAATGTGGAAAGGGCTAAAGAATAGAAAAGTTTATTTTCTTCGCGTACAGGGACTATAGCAACAGAACTCTGTAAGCGGTGCTTTCTCTTGATTAATGTAGTTTTTCTCTCCTGACAGGAGCTCGTGCGAATTTCTTCTTCGATTTGGTGTATTTTTAATGCTAAAACTTCAGAAACACTATGCCCACGAATGATGATGGTTTCTTCTTCGGAAATTTTTATAGAAGCACATGAACCTAAAGATACACGCTCGGGCAACCGTATGGTTGGAGAAAAATCCTGAGAGAACACATTCGTTCCTGTGAATAAGGTGATATCCTCAAACAACGAGGGATCAAGATCCGGGTGTCTACTCAAATCAACAACAACAATGTCGAGGAGATCTTCAAGTTTATTCACAGTGAATGTAGAAAGAACATCCGGATCTATACCGTTACAAAAAATCAGTAAATGTTCTCCATGTTCACGTAACTCTTGCAATAGAGGAAGAAAACTAAGGAAGGTAGAAATTTTTTTGTCAGTAACGAAAACACGAGGTTGTGAAAGTGTGAGGATCCTCTGGGGAGATGGAGAAATGAAGTAAGGAGAAATATAGCCACAAGGGATTTGTAATCCTTGTGTGATCTGCATATGAGACATCTCCAGTTGTGATAATGATATAAATCCATCAGAACCGACAGATGAAAAAGCCTCAGCCATTTCTGTGGCAATCGTTAAATCTGGAAGGGCAGAGAAAACAATGCCTTTCGCTTTATTCCCATCTTTTAAAGGCCAGGCATGCTTTTTCAAAGATGTTAAAAGCTTTTCGCTCATTTTTCTTAACGCAAAGCAGAGTTTATACAGCGATAAGCCTTGATCTAAAAAAAAGTAGCTTTCCTTGAGAAGAGTATAAAGTAAAATGATACCAGTCGTTACACCATCAAGATATTTCTTATGAATGTGCTTAGCCATAGCTTTGACAAAATCCACACCAATGTTTTCATAAGGATCCACAAGAGTGATGCGCGATAAGACCAGATAGCCTTGATTCTCGAAGAAAGAGCGAGAGGAAATTCGAGGACCATAATGATCCTTGATAGAATGAAAGACTTGATCTATACCATGGAAAAGTTTTTTATCTGTATCGTACAGGGAATTTTCCTTGTCTAACATGGGTAGTCTCCAAGAGAAACCTTAGGAAAAATTCACACTACCAAGTCATTTTTTAGTGCACAATACCTTAGATAAAAAAGGTAAAAAGAAAGGTGGCACCCGGAATCGAACCGGGGATAGAGGCTTTGCAGGCCTCGGCCTTACCGCTTGGCTATGCCACCAAGAAAGCGAAAGGAAACCCTAGTTTAAGCGAAATATGATTTTGTAGTCAGTAGGAAATCTTCCTCGTACCCTACAACGTTGCTTGCATTCATGTAGTATATTTATTTATATTAATGAACAGAATATTTGAAATGCCTCAAAACTTCATCCTAGAACTTGTAAATGGTATGCTCGTGAGAGCACATTTGCTTGAAGAGTATATGTTTAGTAAGAGAAAAAAGGCCAAGGAATGCGATCTATCTTATTAGAAGATTGGGTAACCCTAATGTTATCCAATGTAAAATACCCAAGGTCTGGGAAAAAGATTTCTGGGGTTGCCATTGATAGCCAACAGGTGCGACCAGGCGATTTGTTTTTCGCTCTTTCTGGACAGTGTACGGATGGTCATCGTTTTCTCAAACAGGCCGCGCAATCTGGAGCCGTAGCCGCCGTTGTGTCTAAAGATTACCAAGGGGATTCCTTTGGTTTAGAATTAATCGTTGTTAATGACACTACAGAAGCTTTGAAAGAAGCAGGAGAAAGTCAAAGTCACCTATTGCAAGGAACAATTGTAGGGATTACCGGTTCCATAGGGAAGACAACCACTAAAGCTTTCACACAAACTTTGCTTTCTTCCGTGTATCGGGTGTATGCTAGCCCTAAAAGCTATAATTCCCAACTTACCGTGCCTTTAAGTTTACTCATGGCAGATGGAGACGAAGATTTTGTCATTTTAGAAATGGGAGTTTCTGAACCAAAGAATATGCAGGATTTACTCTCTATAGTAGAACCTGAAGTTGCTGTAATTACTAATATCACAGATCAACATGTTATGAATTTCCCAGATCAGGGTGTCCAAGGCATTGCTGAAGAAAAAAGCCAGATTTTATGCAATAGTCGTGTGCAACTTCTTCCCAAGGACTCTCCTTGGTACCCTCACTTCATCAAACAGTCTATGTCTGCGGAGAAGTTTTCTTTTGCTTTTTATGATGAGACAGCGGATTTTTATTATAAGGTTATTCGTAAGGATAGCGTAGTCATCAGCACTCCTGAAGGGGATATAGATTTCGCTGTAGCATTCCCATACAAGCCCGCTTACAGTAATTTGTTAATTTCTCTGTCTTTAGCCTGGCTTCTTGATGTCCCTGTCGATAGAATTATTCATTCCTGTTGTGATTTACAGCTTCCGCCTATGCGTTTTGAGCAAAGTATTCGTAATGGCATTCAAATCATCAATGATGCATACAATGCTTGTCCAGAGGCAATGCTTGCTGCTTTGGATGCAATTCCTCATCCTTCAGAAGGGGGGAAAGTCATACTTATCTTAGGCCATATGGCAGAATTAGGAAATTATTCTGAGGAAGGCCATACCGTGGTTGCCAATAAAGCTTTATCTAAAGCCAATATTATTTTCTTTATTGGCGAAAAGTGGTTGCCTATTCGGCATCTAGTAAAACATGGCGCTTGTGAAGTTTCTTTCTACCCATCTGCTCAGGGAATAGAAGAGATGTTAAAGAAAGTCGTCCAGCAAGGGGATATTGTCTTGCTAAAAGGATCACGGTCTTTGGCTTTAGAATCTCTATTGAGCTGTTTTTAATTTTCAATACTTTACTTATGAATTCTGGATTTTATCTTCATGAATCTTTGGTTTTTTTTCTGTTAACAGTATTTGCTCTGGCATTTATTCTCGGGATCTTCTTAGGCAAGCCCGTAATACGTTGGCTGAAGAAACGTAATCATTATGATCAAGTACAAAAAGAATACTGTGAAAAATTAGAAGTTCTTCATCAAGATAAAAAATATACGCCTACAGCTGGAGGCATTCTTTTCTTTATCGTTTTGTTACTCACCATTTTTTTTTGGTTGCCCCTAGGGAAACTCTCCACATGGTTATTTGCGTTTTTGATCATCAGTTGGAGCAGCCTCGGGTGGTACGATGATATAGTGAAAAAAAGAAAAAAGAAAGGACATGGTATCTCAGCAAAACAGAAATTTGTTTTGCAGCTTTTGATATCCGCAGTGATCACAACCGCAGTGATGTATATATATAAAGGGACTTCTCTATTTTACACTTTGAGAGTTCCTTTTTTCGGATCTGTTTCTCTCGGGCATTCTGTTTTAGGACAGGTGTTTTATTTTATTCTAGCAGTACTCGCTATCGTCGGAACGGGTAATGCAGTCAATCTTACTGATGGTCTTGACGGTTTGGCAGCAGGAACCACGTGTATGTGCGCTTTTGGTTTGCTGGTGGTTGCGGTTACAAGCACGACCATACCCCTCGCGACTGACATCCCTGTACTATTAACTGCATTGCTAGGAGTCAGTCTGGCTTTCCTAAAATACAATTGTTCTCCGGCACAGGTTTTCATGGGAGATACAGGATCCTTATTGATAGGAGGCGTGTTGGGTAGCTGTGCTGTTATGCTTCGTGCGGAATTACTATTAATTTTACTCGGAGGGGTTTTTGTTGCAGAAGCAGGGTCTGTAATTTTACAAATTGCTAGTTGCCGGTTCAGGAAAAAGCGTATTTTCTTATGCTCCCCACTACATCATCACTACGAGTATAAAGGTGTCTCAGAAACTCAAGTGGTTAAGCGTTTTTGGACAGCAGGATTTTTCTGCATGGTTTTCGGGATCATCGCAGCATTATGGAGATAATTTGTGAATAATCGACGTGTCTTAGTCTTGGGATCAGGCGTTACAGGAAAATCTGCAGCCGAGTTTCTCCGTAATCGCGGAGATTACGTTATTGGTGTCGATGGATCGGCAGAAGCTCTACATTCTTGCCACTTCTTTTGTGAGCGTTATTTAGATAGCGCCGAAGAATTCCCTGAGGATATAGACTTATGTGTACGTTCCCCAGGAATCAAAACTTCCCACCCTTTTGTAGTAGAAGCAAAACATCGAGGGATTCCTATTGTTACTGACATACAGTTGGCGTTTCAAGATCCTGAATTTCATCGTTATCCTTCCCTCGGAGTCACAGGATCCGCAGGGAAAACCACCACCGTGTTGTTTTTGGTCCATCTCCTACGTTCTGTCGGGATGTCTGCTTGTGCTATGGGAAATATTGGTTTCCCGATACTTCAAGCCATGTATCAGAAAGGTATCCGTGTTGTGGAAATTAGCTCGTTTCAATTGGCTGAACAAGAAATCGAGATCCCTGTGCTTTCCGCAGCTGCTATTTTAAATATTTCAGAAAACCATTTAGATTATCATTACACCCTACAAGCCTATACCGAAGCAAAAAGTCATATTGCTAAATGTTTGCAATCTCCTGAATCTTTATGGGTTGGCGATGGTGTTTCTTTTGGAAAATCCTATCTAGAAGCTACTAGAGAAATCAATTTAGTTTTAGATAAAGGGAGTGCATTAAAACCATTATACTTGCATGATAGGAATAATTATTGCGCAGGCTACGCTTTAGCTAATGAAGTGACCAAAATTCCTTTGGAATCGTTTTTACAGGCTGTTCTTACGTTTGATAAACCTCCCCATAGGATAGAATATCTGGGAGAAAAAGATGGCGTGCGCTATATCAACGATAGTAAGGCTACAACTATGAGCTCAGTAGAAAAAGCTCTAATAGCTGTAAAAGAAAACATTATTGTTATTTTGGGGGGAAGAAACAAAGGAAGTAACTTTGCTTCTTTGATTCCAGTCCTTACGCAAACTGTAAAACATGTTGTGGCTATGGGGGAGTGTCGGACAGAGATTGCCCAAGCTTTATCTAGTAGTAATCTTCCTTTAACACAAGCTCAAGATCTACAAGAAGCAGTCCATGTAGCCCAGAGTATAGCACAGCCTGGTGACGTAATTTTATTATCTCCTGGATGTGCAAGTTTTGATCAATTTCGTAGCTTCGAGGAAAGAGGAGATTGCTTTAAGCAATTGGTAGGTGAGATGGAGGCATTAAAGATATGAACCGTAGAGATACGATTATAATCGCAACTTTAGTGAACGCTGTTTTGGTGCTAGTACTCTTTACTACAGCAAAGCATGCAGATAAGAAGAATGCCGATGTATTATGCCCTCCCTTGCCTACGAAACTTGTTGAATTTGTCCCTCCTCCTGTAGAAAAAGTACAGGAAAAAGTCGAGAAGATCGAAAAACCTGTCGTAGAAACGGTTCCACAGCGTGTGTCTAAAGAAGAATTGGCTGTGCAATTTGCAGAAACTAAGTCTGTAGTTGTCAAAGCCCCTCCAACACCGCATGTTCCTCAAACGACTTCTCCTGCGCCAGTTGCACCTCCTACACCTCCAGAACCAAACACCCAAGTGACTAAAGAAACTCCTAAGAAGGAAGCTTACGCCACGGTTGTTGTCAAGAAAGGAGACTTCTTAGAACGTATTGCTAAGGCAAATCATACAACTGTCGCTGTACTTATGCAGATCAACGATCTATCTTCTACCCAATTGAAGATAGGTCAAGTACTGAAAGTCCCTGTATACGATAAGCAAGAAACAACTAAGAATCCTCAAGTGAAAGTAGCGAGTGCTGAGGATTTTTATACTGTCCAAGAAGGAGATAGCCCTTGGACCATAGCGTTACGTAATCGAATTCGTCTTGAAGATCTATTAAAAATGAATGATCTTGACGAACAAAAAGCTCGTAAACTAAGACCCGGGGATCAGTTGCGTATACGATAGTTTCTCTTTAGGCCGAATATGAAATGGTTTATAGTTTCTTGTTTGTTAGGGATTTTTTCCCTGGGTCTAGTTATGGTCTTTGATACTTCCTCTGCAGAAATTCTCGATCGTTCACTTCCTTGTAGTACCCATAAGGCTTTAATCCGTCAGATTACCTACTTAGGATTAGGATTGGGCCTTTCTACTTTGGTTTATATAACAGGTTGGAAAGATTTTCTAAAAATGAGCCCCACATTATTGTTCATAGCAGGATGTGCGCTTATAGCTGTTTTGATTCCCGGTATAGGGGTCTGTAGAAATGGAGCTAAGCGGTGGTTAGGTATAGGACAACTGACTTTACAGCCCTCAGAGTTTGTAAAATATCTTGTTCCCTGCGTCGCTATCGAATATCTTGTATTTCGTCCTCAGTATCGAGAAAATTTCAAACTCTTTCTTAAGCTCACTGCTACACTGTTTCTCCCTATTTTACTTATTGCTATAGAGCCTGACAACGGTTCCGCAGCCGTAATAGCTTTTTCTTTGATTCCTGTATTTATTATGACAGCTGTGCGTTTACGTTATTGGTTACTTCCGTTGTTATGCGTTCTTGTTGTTGGCGGCGCTCTTGCTTATAGAATGCCTTACGTGCGACACCGTTTCAATGTTTATCTCCACCCAGAATTAGACATTAAAGGTCGAGGACATCAGCCCTATCAAGCAAAAATAGCCGCAGGGTCAGGGGGATTATTTGGTAAGGGCCCAGGAGCTAGCCTACAAAAGCTTACCTATCTTCCAGAAGCACAAAATGACTATATCGCAGCAATATACGCAGAAGAATTTGGCTTCCTAGGTATGCTGCTTTTGATTTTGTTGTATATGTATTTTGTTTACGGTGGTTACGTAATTGCTATCCGAGCCTCTTCTTTAGAAGGAGCTTCTTTGGCTATAGCCGTAACGGTAATTATTGGCATGCAGGCTTTTATGAATTTGGGCGTTGTGTCAGGATTATTACCAAGTAAAGGAGTGAATCTCCCTTTTTTTAGTCAGGGAGGGTCCTCTCTGATTGCGAATATGTGTGGTGTTACATTGCTGTTAAGGGTGTGTGATGAAGAAAATCAACAAAATAGCTTTAGCCGTCGGAGGCTCGGGAGGACATATCGTCCCCGCTCTAGCAACAAGAGAAGCATTTTGTAGAGAAGGTGTAGATGTGCTGCTTCTGGGTAAGGGTTTAGAAAACCACCCAAGCCTTGGAGAACAGCAAATCCTCTATAAAGAAATTCCCTCAGGATTGCCGACATTTGTGCGACCTATCACTGCTGTCCGGAGAGTATGTTCTCTATATGCAGGATATAAAAAGGCAAAAAAAGAACTCCTTATTTTTGATCCCGATGTGGTTATAGGTTTCGGTAGTTACCACTCTTTACCAGTATTGATGGCAGCATTGAAAAAGAAAATCCCTATATTTTTACACGAGCAAAATGTTGTGCCCGGCAAGGTAAATAAGCTGTTTTCACGTTTTGCCAAGGGTGTAGGTGTATCTTTCCCACCTGTAATTAAGAGATTCGCCTGTCCAGCTCAAGAGATTGCCTTACCAAAACGAGCTTTTTCTTCTTTTAATCCTATTGTAGAACGCCTAACTTCCCATTCTCCAACGATTTGTGTTGTGGGAGGATCTCTAGGAGCAAAGACATTAAATGATCATGTCCCACCCGCACTTGTTGAGGTTGCCAAGGATTATCCCCATATGTATGTTCATCACGTTGCAGGACCAAAAGGTGATGTAGTTTCCATACAGCATGTCTATAGTCGTGGTGGTGTGTCCTTTTGTGTAAAATCCTTTGAGCAGGATATGCTGAGTGTCTTACTTTCATCAGATCTTGTCATTAGTCGTGCCGGAGCTACGATTATGGATGAATTGTTGTGGGCACAAAGTCCTTCTATACTTATCCCATATCCGGGAGCCTATCGACATCAGGAAGAAAATGCAAAATTCTTTGTCTATACGATAGGAGGAGGATCAATGATCCTTGAAAAACAGCTTTCTAAAGCAGTGTTAACGAAAAATATTTTGCTTGCTCTGGATCCTGAAACTATTAAAAATAGGCGAGAAGCTTTGCGAGCTTATTATCAAAACAAATCTTCTAAGTCTTTTTATCAATTTATATGTGAATGTTTATAGGGTAATCTATGGATAGGAAAATCCATTATCATTTTATCGGTATCGGTGGAATAGGAATGAGTGCATTAGCTCATATTTTATTAGACCGACGATATTCCGTATCAGGAAGTGATGTAAATCGAGGACCCATTGTCGATAAGCTTGTGGCTAAAGGGGCACGGTATTTGCAAGGACATAAGAAAAATCATATTCCTGAAGATTGCACTATCGTTTATGGATCGGGGATTGCTAAGGATAATGTAGAATATATAGAAGCTGTAAGAAAACAGCTACCCATGCTCCATCGCTCTGAACTTCTCGCTTTTTTGATGCAAGAACAAACAAGTATTTTAGTTTCAGGGAGTCATGGCAAAACTACAGTGTCTTCATTAATCACAGCCATTTTCCAAACAGCAAAAAAAGATCCCTCCTATGCGATTGGAGGCCTGAATTCTCTATCCTTGAATGGTTATTCAGGAAGTTCAGAGTACTTTATAGCAGAAGCTGATGAAAGTGACGGATCTTTAAAACACTATCTTCCTAAAGTTGCCGTTGTAACCAATTTAGATAATGAACATCTCAGTAATTTCGAAGGGAGTAAGGAAAAGCTTGCTTCAACAATTGAAGAATTTACCCGTAAGGTTGAAAATCCACGTTTATGCTTTTATAATGGCGACTGCCAAGAACTAAAAGGAAGAATCTTAGGAACATCTTATGGATTTTCTCAAGATTGTCACTTACGTATATATTCCTATTCTCAGAATGGCTGGCGCTCGCTATTTTCTCTGTCTTTCTTAGGGAAAGATTACCTAGACATAGATCTTAACCTCATCGGCAAGCACAACATTGCAAACGCTGCTGTCGCCATGGGTATAGCATTAACTTTAGGCATTGATGAAGAAAGTATTCGCGAGGCTCTTAAGAACTTTGCCGGTATTCAAAGACGTATGGAAAGAAAGAATATTTCCGAGAAATTCTTATTCTTTGAAGACTATGCACACCATCCTTCTGAAATCTCTTGCACTCTCAGAGGATTACGAGATGCTGTTGGCTTGCGTCGTATAGTTGCCATATGCCAACCACATAGATTTTCTAGATTGCAATATTGCTTGGAAGATTTTTATAAAGCTTTCCAAGATGCTGATGAGGTAATTCTTACTGATGTCTACAGTGCTGGAGAAACTGCATTAGATTTACCTTCTCCTGAGAAATTAGCAGAGACGATTTCCTTAGCCTCTCATGTACGTTGTCGCTATCTTCCCTATGATGACATTCTTCCCTATCTCCAACAAGAAATACGCGTTCATGATATCTGTATATCTTTAGGAGCAGGAAATATTTATGCTGTAGGCAACGCTTTAAAGGATTTTGAACCTAAGAAACTTTCCGTTGGAGTAGTCTGTGGAGGGAAGTCTTGCGAACACGATATTTCCGTATTGTCTGCGAAAAATGTCGTTCGGTATTTGTCTCCCGAATACTACGATATACAATACTTTATTATCGATCGTCAGGGATTATGGTCCAAGGTCTCGACTATTGAATGCGAAGATTATGAAGGAAAAGGTTATCATGTCTTATCTTCAGAGATCACAGAGGCTCTTATACATTTAGATTTTATCCTTCCGATATTACATGGCCCCTTTGGAGAAGACGGTACGCTTCAAGGATTCTTAGAAATTATCAATCAGCCCTATGCCGGGCCCTCCTTGCTCTTTTCTTCAGTCACTATGGATAAGATTATGACTAAACGCCTTGCAGCTTCTGTAGGTGTCCCCGTAGTTCCTTATCAGCCATTGACTTTACATGCCTGGAAAAGAACGCCAGAGTTATGTATGCATAAGATTGCAGAGGCCTTTACTTTCCCTATGTTTGTGAAAACCGCACATTTGGGATCAAGTATCGGCGTTTTTGAAGTGCATAATGAAGAAGAACTAAAAGCAAAAATATCCGAAGCCTTCCTCTATGATACAGATATTTTTATTGAAGAAAGTCGTTTAGGATCTCGTGAAATAGAAGTGTCTTGTCTCGGAGACTCTAGTAGCTGTTACTATATTTCTGAACCACATGAACGTTGTGGTGAAAAAAGATTTATTAGTTATGAAGATAAGTACGGATTAAATGGTAGAACTAGCGCGCAAATACAATACGATTTGGATCTCTCTGAAGAATTAAAAATAAGAGTCAAGGAGTTAACAGAACGAATGTATCGTGTTATCCAAGGGCAAGGTTCATGTAGAGTGGATTTCTTTTTAGATGATGAAGGAAATTTTTGGCTTTCTGAAATGAACCCTATTCCAGGAATGACAAAGGCAAGTCCATTTCTTCATGATTTTGTCCGTTTAGGATGGACTTTCGAACAAGTCATTCATCAATTGATTATATCAGGGCTACATAAGTTTGATCAGAAGAAAAAGGTCGGCAGAACCTTGAATAAGCAGTGTCTAGTAACTGCGAAGAGCTAAAAACTCCGAAAAGGGGTCTTTAGCTATTGCCAAACTCTATTTATTAAGAAGAAAAGTAGTGAATATTATTCAGAATGGTGATTATGACTGCATTCGTGATGAACCGAAGATGCTTCTGTATCTTCGTCATCGGCTGAACAGCAATTGCCTCGGCCACAACATTGATGGGCCATCTCTGAATCGCTAGAGTTGTTTGAATCCAGACAGAAATTACCGGAAACACCCTCACTTTCGTCAACAGATTCTCTGATCCCCTCGGGCTGGATCAAGTCAATTTGTATCTTCTTTTTTAATCTCGCGCACACACGTCTAAGAATAGTTCTTAATGCGTGTATTGTATTTCCCCGTCTACCTATGATCTTCCCTATATCATCGGGAGCCACACGTATCTCTAACTTTATAGATTCACCTGACTCATCCTGAATAGAACGAATTTCCACAGCTTCAGGATCAGCAACTAAATTCTTTACGATATATGCTACAAACTCTTCCATAAAATCCAAATTAAATTGAGATGTGGAAAAAAAGAATAAAGCACTTATGCATCATTCAAAGTTCCTGAAAAGATTATACCGAATTTCGAAAAAACGTCAAGATTTATTCATTTCCTGAGATGTTTGTGGGGCAGTTTCTAGAGATAACCACTGTAAATATTCTGGATTGCCACCATCAATTTTAATAAAAATGATTTCCGGAACGTCGTAAGAACACAAAGAACGAATGGTTTTGGATACCTCAGAAAATCGCGAAGAGAGTGTTTTGATTTGCATGTGGTATTCCTCAGAAATGTAGAGCTGGCCTTCCCATAGGTACGTAGATTTCCCTTTTGGGAAAACATGGACGCAAGCCGCTAATTTTTGAGTGATTAAAGTGTGAGCGATAAGCTCGGCTTCTTCTTCAGAAGGTAGTTGAGTCAAAATGAGTATCGGGGTCATAACTTACTTAATAATAGATAGGAGGGGAATCTTAAATCGTAAATGTGGCAGTCTCTGGATTGTATCACAGTATGATATTGAGCAAGGTGATAATTTTTTAATCCTGCATCTAGCGTATGGTATTGAAACCTTAGAAGATTTCCAGAAGATAAGGAAACGGTGATTTCCATAGGGTAGATGTCCGTAAGAGACAAATCAATAACCACAGGAGGATCTTCTCGGAGTTCGTCAATTAGAAGAGAGGCAATGTCGATTTTCCACGAAGGTAAAATAGAAGATTCTACATCTTTTTGTGGGAAAAAAATCTTAGGAAGTTTTTGCGTTTTAAAAAAAGGTTGGCAAGGGAAGCGTTCCCCAGAATGGTTGATTAACGTATTTGTTTGGTTACCTAAATAGCCTATAGGGGTGTGTAAAGCATAAAAGATAATGATGCCTTTGTTGTCTGGGACTTTTTTTATCGATACCGAAGAAAATATCCCTAGATCTTTTAACGTAGCCTCCGCTTGCTTAATTGCAAATTGATGTAGGAAAGTAGGATAATCTGCAGATAATTGTAATGTCTCTGAAAAGATAGCCTCAGGAATTCTAGACGGCGATGGAGAAATAAGGAAAATATTTTTAATGGGAAGAGCTTTTGTTATAGGAAATAAAAAAGTCTCGGGAAACAAAAGCCAATGCATGGTAGGAATAAAAATGAGGACGCTAAGGAAAATACATAGGAATGCGTAAGACAGAGAATATCTTGGTCCAGGAGAAAAAAGCATTTTTATAAAGCTTCTTACCATGGGTGCGCATTGTTTTTTATTTTTATCGTAAATAATATCGTTAATATTTGCGAGATACTATTTGGAGTTGCTTTTATGGATTGGTTAACTAAACAGTATGGGGATGTTCTTGTTGTCTCTTTAGAAGGGGCGTTAGATGCTGTTTCTGTGCCCAAAGCAGAAGCCTTCCTAAATAAGAAAGTTGCAGAAGGTAAACATAAAATTGTACTCAACTTCCAATACGTGACTTACATGAGTAGCGCAGGCATCCGCCTTGTATTTTCATTGTCTAAATCTTTACAGGCTTGCCAGGGTCTTCTTTGTATTTGTTGCGTCTCTAATGTGGTAGCCGATGTTATTCGTATAGCAGGCGTCGATCAACTGCTGCCTGTTTGCCAATCAGAACAAGAATGTTTCACTAAGTTTTAATCCTGGTGCATATGCGTGCTCCTGAATTCCATGCTAATGCCATGACATCTACAGGATGTGATGTCTGCTTAGATCCTCAAAAATCATTTGCAAAATTGTTTAAGCGCACGGTGATTTTACTTGCAGGACCTACAGGATCCGGGAAAACGGATGTTTCTTTAAGGCTAGCGCCTATGATTGATGGAGAAATTATATCTGTTGATTCCATGCAAGTCTATCGGGGTATGGATATCGGCACAGCAAAAGTATCTTGGGAGGATAGACAGCGCATTCCTCATTATCTGATCGATATATGCCATGTCCAAGAACTTTTTAATGCTGTCGATTTTTATTACCAGGCCATCCAGGCATGTCAGAATATCCTCTCTAGAAATAAAGTCCCTATTCTTGTGGGCGGCACCGGATTTTATTTTCATACCTTTCTCTCAGGGCCTCCTCAAGGACCTTCTCCCGACTGCGATTTCCGTGATAAATTAGCTCTGTATATTCAGGAGCATGGCTTGTCGCTTTTATACGAAAATCTTTGCCTGAAAGATCCTGAATATGCGCGTACGATTACTAAGAATGATAGAAACAAAATCGTCCGCGCTTTAGAAATTATCCATTTAACAGGGAAAAAAGTTTCCGACCATAAATGGACCAAGGAAGCTAGCGAATGTCAGGAGTATAATTGCCGAGGATGGTTTTTATCACCACCTAAAGAACTTCTGCGAGACACAATCCACTTGCGTTGTCAAAGAATGCTCGAAGATGACTTAATTGATGAGGTGCATAGATTACTCAAGCAGGGGATTAGAGACAATTCCTCAGCATCAAGAGCTATAGGATATAGAGAATGGATCGAATTTATTGATCAGGGGTCTCCCGCAGAATCTTATGAAGCTGTTAAACAAAAATTCATCACCAATACTTGCCATTATACTAAAAAACAAAGGACCTGGTTTAAACGTTACCCTATATTTCGAGAATTGCCTACCCTGGGATTAACAGCAGAAACGATAGCAGCAAAGATAGCAGAGGATTATTTTCTTCATGGTTGATAAGAAGGCGTTTCTATAGGTTCATAGAAAGTATTCCTCTCCACAGGGATAAATCCTTCTGAAGCGATCATCGTCCGAGTTTCCTCTTCAGAACTCTTTAAAGTCCATCCCGCACATTTATGCACGCTCTCATCAATAATCGTTCCTCCAAAATCATCGGCCCCATAATGTAATCCACGAGCTCCGTGTTCTTTACCTTCTCCAAACCATGAAGCCGCGATATGCTCAAAGTTGTCTAAGAAGATTCGAGCCAGTGCGAGAATGCGATAATACATCTCAGGTGGGGCTTGATTAGGGACCTTGCGTCCTAAAGCGGTATTTCCAGACTTATAGCTCCAAGGAATGAAGCTATAAAACCCAGGAGTTTCGTCCTGAGCGTCCCTGAGAGCTTGCAGATGCAAGAGAATATCATGAGCGTTTTCAATATGCCCAAACATCATTGTTGCTGTAGAGTAGAACCCTAAACGATGGGCAAGCTTGTGGAAATTAATCCACCCATCGGGCCCCATTTTTTTTGGCGATATAATCTTGCGCACACGTTCGGAAAAAATTTCAGCACCCCCTCCAGGAATCGTCCTCTGCCCTGCATTCCACAGTCTCATTAAAGCCTCTTCGTTACTGATTCCGGATACAGAGGCTGCATGTGAAATTTCTACTGCAGAGAAGAAATGGGGGTGGATCGAGGGGAATTCTTGCACCGTGATCCGTACGAATTCTTCCAGATAGTCTATCCCTAGTTGCGGATGGACCCCTCCTTGAAGAAGCACAGTTTTAACTCCCATAGATATATATCGTTGCATTAAAGAACGAAATTTGTCAAAAGAAAGGAGATACGCGTCAGAAGCGTGAGGCTTTCTATAAAACGCGCAGAAGGTACAATCAATTTTACAAATGTTGGTGTAGTTCGGGTTGGCGTCTAGGACATACGTGACTTTATTACCAGGATGGCGCTGTTTGCGTAAAATATTCGCAGCCTCCTGTAGTTTTTCTAAAGGACTTGTTCTAAATAACTCCAATCCCTCGTCAAAGGAAATTCTAGTAAATAAGTTCATAAAAACGATTGACGATAATGTAGTGCGGGGGCAAACTTTATCTTCTATTCATTATTTCTTTGTCAAGCCCTACACCCTAAGTTGTTATTATGGATACTTCAGACAACAGCTTTTATTCTTCAGAAGCAAAACAAGGTTCTATAGTGGTTTCTAGTGAGGAATTGAAATTCAAAAGTGATGATATTTCTAACGCCGCGATGACTAATGAATCCTTTACCATATTTACTCAAGAGTTAGCTGCTTTCTCATCGATAGAGGAGCAGGTGACTTTTAGTCTAGAGAAAATGGAGCAAGCCTTAAGAAACAACCAAGGAGCAAATTTAAAGCTGTTTTGGGCGATACGAAAGCATTGTCTTCCATTATTCCATCAAGTAGAAAACGTTGGTAAGCGGGCTGAATTTTGGCGGCGCTATATTGATTTAACGAAAGAAGGACGACATATTAAATCCTTACAAGATGAAGAGGGGACTTTTGTTGTTGGACAGATTGAGTTGGCCATATCTTGTCTAGAGCAAGATATCACCAATTTCTTAGAAGGAACAAATCCCCTAACAGTACAAGAAGAGCAGTCGGTGTTTTTAGAAACCCAGACGTTAGAGAAAAGAAAGGCTTTTTATAAGGAGTTACATACCTCATTAGTTTGGTTAAGTAGCTTTTCAGCAAGAATCATTGACTTGCGTAAAGAGCTCATGAATGTTGGCATGCGTATGCGATTAAAAAGCAAATTTTTCCAACATTTATCTTCTCTAGGCAATCAAGTATTCCCGAAAAGAAAAGAACTCATCGAGAAAGTGAGTGACGCTTTTTCCGAAGATGTGGAGTCTTTTGTTGCTAAATATTTTTCTCGTGCAGATAAGGACGCATTAAAGCGTTCCGTTTTTTTTTTACGGAAGGAAATCAAAAATCTACAGCAGGCGGCTAAATGCTTAGCTGTATCTTCTACTGTCTTTTCTGATACACGTTTGAAGCTCAGTAAATGCTGGGATCAACTCAAAGGTTTAGAAAAAGAAATTCGCCAAGAGCAAAGTCGTCTAAGAGTGGCTTCTGCTGAAAACTCTAAAGATGTTCGCGAGCAACTTTCAGGTATAGCTCAAGTGTTGGAAGAGGGCGGTGATCTTTTTAGAATTCGCAAGGATTTAGATGTCGCTGCAAAGCGTATACGGTCTCTGGACTTAATCCATGACGATGTTGTGGCTTTGAAGACAGAACTGCAAGTTTTGTTTGAGAAGCTCAGAGAAAAACAAGAGGCTGCCGAACAGGTATATCAAGAGCAATTAGCTAGAGATAAACAAATCCGGCAAGAAGCTATAAAAGAGCTCACTGAGAAGATCAAACTGTTCTCTGAAAAGTGCACTTCTGGGGATATTCACTCAGAAACACGATCCGAGTGGCAAGAGTTGAAAGAATCTTTAACTAAGGCAGCTTTCTTATCTGCTTCAGAACGGATTTCTTTAGATAATCAATTGAATTTAACTTTACAGCATATAACAGCATATTTTGAAGAACAACTGCTGTCTTCTCCTGATTCTCGTGAAAAACTCACAAATATGCGGCAAGTTTTGTCTCAAAGACAAGAACGTCGTAAGGAATTAAAAGATAAATTAGAGCAAGATAAGAAACTTCTGGGATCTTCGGGTCTAGATTTCGATCGTGCTATGCAGTACAGTGCTCTAGTTGAAGAAGATAAACGTGCTTTAGAGGAACTGGATCAAAGTATCCTGGACTTGAAGCGCCAAATTCAGCAGTTAACATGAGACAATCTTGTATATATGCTTTTGACTTAGATGGTACGTTGCTACGAGGAAATAGCAGTATAGGGTTTTATAAATGCGCTCTAGAGCGTCGCTTATTCTCTTATAAAACCCTTCCTTCTTGTTTTTTATATTTTCTTCGGTTTCGATTTTTTTTTTAGACTTACCCTCGTTTTATTCTCGGATAGTCTCCTCATTATTTTCATCAGTTGCATTTGAAGATCTTTCTGCTACAGCCTGCAATTTTGCACAGACACTAGTAAAAAAAGATTTTTATACACCAGCTTTAGAAAAATTTTATGAAGCTTTAGAAGATCCTCTCGGGGAAGTCATGATCTTTTCCTCCTCGCCAGATTTCATCGTTAGACCCATAGCGGAAAAGTTAGGCGCCAACATATGTTATGCTTCGAAATTTCAAGTATTTTCTAGAGGGCAAACGCTTGCAAATCAATGCCTAACTGGAGATAATAAAGCCAGAATACTTAGCCATCTAAAAAAAATAGGACGGGCGAGAAGTCATACTTTCTCAGACCATATTCTTGACTTGCCTTTTCTTCTTCTAGGTGAGGAGAAAACCGTGGTCCGACCTAGAGGAAGACTTAGAAAAATGGCGAGAAAGTATTATTGGAATATTATTTAATCTAAGAAAAAAAGCTCGACCTTATCTTAGATAATCGAGTATTCTCGTGCCAGTTTCTATGGAATTATTTTGCTTTGATTTATTAAAAGTAATTGCCAAAGTTATTGATAACAAAAAAGGCAATAATCCTGTTATCTTAGATGTTCGTGCCATTTCTCAGCTCACAGATTACTTTATTTTTGCTGAAGGGCATGTGGGTGTACATGTAAAAGCTTTGGCAGATACGATTGTACAAGAATTGAAAGAACATAATGTGGCTCCTTTACATGTAGAGGGGTTAAGTCATGGTGACTGGGTAGTTATAGATTACGGATTTATTGTCATCCATTTGTTCATCTCGTCCATTAGAGAACAGTATCGATTGGAAGAGCTTTGGAAGGATGGTTCCATTATTACATCCAAGCTTCTAGCTTCTTAACAGGGTAGAATAACTTTATGAGTAAAAAACGTGTAGTTGTCACGGGATTGGGCGTTGTTTCTTGTTTAGGTAACGAAATAGACACCTTTTATGATAATTTGCTTGCCGGTGTTAGCGGTGTTCGTACGATCACTTCTTTCCCATGCGAAGATTATGCTACGCGTTTTGCTGGTTGGATCCCCGAATTTAATCCCGAGCCCTATTTAGATAAAAAGCAAGCACGAAGAGTAGATTGTTTTATTACTTACGCCGTAGTTGCAGCTAAGAAAGCTATTGCTATGTCTAGATGGGACAAAGATAATCTTCCAGCGGATCCTCTTCGTTGCGGTGTGATCATCGGTTCGGGTATGGGAGGATTACAGACATTGGACGATGGTATGGAACGCCTGATTCTTGGTAATAAAAAACTCTCTCCATTTTTCATACCTTACATTATCACTAATATGGCTCCTGCCCTGATTGCTATGGATTTCGGGCTGATGGGACCGAACTATTCCATATCTACAGCTTGCGCAACTTCAAACTATTGTATAGATGCCGCGTATCAGCACCTGGTTTCTGGACGCGCGGATATTATAGTTTGTGGAGGTACCGAAGCTGCCGTGAATCGTGTTGGCTTGGCAGGTTTTATTGCTAATCGTGCCTTATCAGAAAGGAATGATGCCCCTCAAGAAGCCTCTCGTCCTTGGGATAGGGATAGGGACGGGTTTGTCATTGGTGAAGGAGCCGGAATCTTAGTTTTGGAAACCTTGGAAAACGCTTTAAAGCGAGGAGCTCCTATATATGCAGAGATCCTCGGTGCGTATACTACTTGCGACGCTTTTCATATTACAGCTCCTAGAGATGACGGAGAAGGGATCACCTCCTGTATTCTTGGGGCTTTAGAAAGTTCTGGTATTCCTAAAGAACGCGTAAACTATATTAACGCTCATGGTACATCAACTCCTCTAGGGGATATATCGGAAGTTTTAGCATTGAAAAAAGCTTTCGGTAGTCATGTAAAGAAGCTGCGAATGAATTCCACGAAGTCACTTATAGGGCATTGCCTAGGAGCTGCTGGGGGCGTCGAAGCTGTTGCGACAATTCAAGCAATTCAAACGGGGAAATTACATCCTACGATTAATTTAGAAAACCCGATTACGGAAATTGATGATTTTGACGTAGTTGCAAATAAAGCCCAGGATTGGGATATAGATGTCGCTATGTCGAATTCTTTTGGTTTTGGTGGACATAATTCAACGATATTATTCTCGAGGTATATACCCTAATTATGATAAAGACAAAGTATGAATACTCTTTTGGTATTATTCCCATAAAGTTTTTTGGTACTCCTGATAAAAGTACACTAAAAGCTTGTTTTATCTGCCATACCCAAGGCAAGCATTGGGGATTCCCTAAAGGCCATTCTGAAGATAAAGAAGGTCCTCAGGAGGCTGCAGAAAGAGAGTTAGTTGAAGAAACTGGCTTGAGTATAGTCAACTTTTTCCCAAAAGTTCTTGTAGAACACTATTCTTTTAATGATAACGAGGTATTTGTTCGTAAAGAAGTCACCTACTTCTTAGCAGAAGTTCAAGGGGATGTACATGCAGATCCGAATGAAATTTGTGACACTCAATGGTTAAGCTTTCAAGAAGGTATACGATTATTGAGCTTCCCTGAGCTTAAAGAGATTGCTGTAGAAGCAGATAAGTTTATCAACAGCTATCTCTTCTCTTTCTAAGTTGAAGAATGTAAGGAGAGGAGCCTCCTCTCCAGAAACATGAGTTATATAGTTGTTTTCTCTCTAACAAATTTATTCAAATAGTCTTCGTGTGCTAGTTGAATGACCTTTTGTGCTTCTTTCTTCCCGTAAATCCCTACAATTTCAATTTTTGCTGGTTTTGCATTGATCAAGTGTTCTGGGGTAGCTTTATACGTTAGAAAATAATGCTGAATCATATCAAGAACAGTACAAGGACAGTCAGAGATATCTTTTATCTCTGAAAAGACTAAATCGTCTTCAAGAACAGCGATAATTTTATCGTCGGCTTCTCCAGAGTCAATAATGCGCAGACCACCAATAGGACGTGCTTGAAGCAAGATGTTGCCGTGAGTGATATTTTTTTCTGTAAGCACGCAAACATCTAAGGGATCATCGTCACCACGGATATCGGCTTTCAAACTTTGTTCTCCGCTATATTGCCCAGAAAGTTCACCACAATACGTTCTAGGTAATAATCCATATAAACAAGGGCAGAAATTAGAAAATTTCTGAGGGCGATCTACTTTCAATAAACCTGTAGTTTTGTCTAATTCAAACTTTACAGAATCCTGCGGCGTAATTTCTATATAACAACATAGAGATTCATAGTTATCTTGAGTTAATATAGGACCGTGCCAAGGATGCATGATCGATAAAGATTGTTTTTCAGACATAAGCGACTCTCATTATACTCTTTTTTTTTATTCACGAGTTTTTCTGCGTAATCTAGAGTAACACGAGAGGAATTTTAAGAGAAGGGAGAGGGTTTAGTTAATTGACTTTTAATTAAATCTATACAATACTTGCATGTTATAATTACAAATACTTCTACTTTAAGATTATGAAATATCCTCTGGTGTTTAAAGATTTGCATATAGAAGATTACGAACGTGTAATCGAAGTGACTTGTGAAGATATTCAGCTACACGCGTTAATTGCCATTCATCAGACACTAGTGGGTCCAGCCTTAGGCGGAGTTCGCGCCTTTAGTTACGATTCTTTTGATGCTGCTTTGACGGATGTTTTGCGTTTATCTAAAGGCATGACATATAAGGCTGTTCTTAGTGGGACAGGAACCGGTGGAGGAAAAAGTGTAATTATTCTTCCTCAAGGGATGACACGCCCTACTGAAGATATACTTAGAGCTTTTGGTCAGGCAGTAGATTCCCTCAGCGGACAGTATATTGCAGCAGAAGATATGGGAGTCTCTGTAAATGATATAAATATTATCCATCAGGAAACTCCTTGGGTATGCGGTATAGAAAGTGTGAGTGGGGATCCTTCAATTTATACAGCCCACGGCGTCTTTTTATGCATCAAGGAAACTGCAGAGCAGTTATGGGGAAGTTCTTCTTTGACAGGAAGGAAGATCGGAATTCAAGGTCTCGGTGCTGTCGGTAGAAAGCTTTTACACTCGCTGTTTTTTGCAGGTGCCGAGTTGTATGTTTCTGATGCGAATCCCTCTATTCTTGATGAAGTAACCAAATTCTACGGAGTTACTGTTGTCCCTATACATGCATTTCCCACACTAGAATGTGATATTTTTGTTCCATGTGCATTCGGGGGAGTGATTAATAGAAGTAATGTCTATAATTTGCGTTGTCGCGCTGTTGTAGGGGCCGCAAATAATCAATTAGAACATCCTTCCTTAGGCGCTGTGCTTCATGCTCAGGGAATATTGTATGCCCCAGATTATCTAGCCAATGCCGGCGGCTTATTGAATGTGGCTCTTGCTGTTGGAAAAACTTATTGTCCCAAAACAGTCTTACAAAAAGTCAATCAACTGCCTTTGATCCTTAAAGAAATTTATCAGAAAAGCGAAGATACTGATCAAGATACAGTCATTTTATCAGACAGTATAGTGGAAGAAAAACTTACAGCTTACATTTAGTAAGCTAGCAAGTTTTCTTCAGAAACAATATTTAAGTGTTCTTGTAAGGCGTCTAACGTAGTCCTGTGAATTTCCGCATTCCCGGAAGCTAGAATTATGGGATGATTTTCTAAAATGAAATCTTCACGACGGTAATTGAGCGCATTCCCAAAAATATCAGAAACTACACCTCCCGACTCTTCTACTAAAAAAGCTCCTGGAGCATGATCCCACGCTCTTGCTTGAGAAATAGCAAAGGGGTAGCGGATAAAAAAGTCTACAGCGCCTTCAGCGACCATAGCGTATTTGTATTGACTGTCAACTCGACAAGCTTGGGGTTGCCCCGGTAAAGAGAGACTTAATAAGCGTGTAGCCTGGTGCTGTTGGTTACGTGCAGCTAGAGATGCTTCACAAAACTTCCCCGTTAGTGTTTCTCCAGATTTTAAATACTGCCGAGTTTCAATTGCAGTGCCAAATAAAGAAACCCCAGAGTTTTTAGCAGCCGAATAGATTTTGAACGTGTGGCGATCTGCACACGGACATGCCATAACTGCAAGTATAGGACTATCCTCATACATCAAGGATACGGCAGAGGCAAAAAAACGGTTTTTAATAAATCCCGACGTACTATCAATAGGATCAACCAGCCAATATAAAGTTGAGGCTTTTTGATTTGGACTTAATGTTTCTAAAAGATCATCAGGTGTGGCTTTCGCATCCAGTCTGTGAATGAATTCTAAAATACTGTGAATTTTATGTTTATCGTCTACAGGGTCTAAGACTTCTTCCCCGATAAACGGAATATGTGGAAAAGTTGTTGATAGCTTTTTTTGAAGGCAATATTGAACAGCATAATCTGCGGGTGTCACAAAAGACCCGTCGGGTTTTGTCCAGAAAGGGACTAGCGGAAGGCGTTGTCGATAACGGATTAACTCGGCGATTGTTTTCTCAACTATACTTTCTGCAACTCTTTGATAGTCTAGTAAATGAGACGGCATAGCGATTTTTTTCCTAAGTATTAGTTAAACCATATTATCAAAAGATAGGATTATGATAAACTTACTAGAGGGGGTGTAAGCGAATTTGTTATGGGAAAGGGTTACCTATGATACTTAAGGTATGGCGAACTATTTATGAAGCTACGTATGCTTTTCTGGTTGGTTTTGCCTTGAAGTTGCGCTACAAGATAAAATTAGAAGGCCTAAAGTCTATACATCCTAACCCTAATCAAGGGTGTCTATTTTTATCCAACCATGTAGCCGAAATCGATCCTGTAATTCTTGAATATTTATTTTGGCCGCGTTTTCATTTGCGCCCCCTGGCAGTGAGTTATTTATTTAAGAATCCTATAGTGCGTTGGTTCTTAAATTCTGTTGGCGCTATACCTGTTCCCACAGTTGTTCCCGGCCGAGAATGTAAAAAAACTGTCGAACAGATGGAACATTTCTATAATCAAACTATTCATGTCTTGGATAATCAAGGCAGTGTATTGCTGTATCCTTCCGGACGGTTATCAAGAAATGGCAAAGAAGAAATAGTTAATCAGTATTCGGCATACGTGTTATTGCATAAATCTAAGGCGTGCAACGTATTTTTGATACGCATTAACGGATTATGGGGGAGCGCTTTCTCAAGATATAAAACTCAATCTATCCCGAAGTTGGGCGTAGTATTCAAAGAGGCAATGAAGTCCCTATTGCGACGGGGGATATTTTTCATGCCAAAACGCTCTGTGAAAGTGACTATACACCAAATAAATAACGAATTCTTGAAGCAATTCCCCACGAAACAGGATTTGAATGCTTTTCTTTCTTCGTGGTTTAACGAAGATAAAGAAAGTTTTCCTATAGAAGTTCCTTATGCCTAATATAAGGGAAGGGTATATGCATAAGCGTTGGAATTATTCTAAAAAGCGCCGTATAGGTTTGCGCGACGGACGGACTGTTTTAGAGAAGTTTTTAAAACTCTGTTCGGAAATGGGATCAGCAGCGAGTTGCTGGGATGAGCAATTAGGGATTTTATCCTATGATGCTATGCTTAAGGCTATGATTGCGTTGTCCTTACAAGTATTTCAATATCCTGGCAAAAATATCGGAATTATGATGCCAGCCTCGGCTGGGGCCTATATTGCGTATTTCGCTGTGCTGTTATCCGGGAAAGTTCCTGTCATGATCAATTGGAGTCAAGGACTTCGAGAAATGGAAGCCTGTATTGCTCTAGCACATGTAGAGCATATCCTAACTTCGAAGCAACTGGTTGAGCACTTACACGAGATTCACGGTGATGGCGTAGAGTATCCAGCAAAGCTAATTTATATGGAAAATATACGTAAACAACTTTCCCTTTGGGATAAGATACGTATAGCTTTTTATCTATCTCTCCCACACAACTGGTTGTTGCGCTTGTTCAATCTTTCAGAGCAGAATCAGGAGGATGTTGCCGTTATTTTGTTTACATCCGGGACAGAAAAACTTCCTAAAGGCGTTCCCTTAACCCATGCAAATCTTATAGCGAACCAACGTGCCTGTTTACGATTTTTTGATCCTGTAGAAAACGATGTCATGATGTCGTTTCTTCCCCCATTCCACGCTTATGGGTTTAACTGCTGTGCTCTCTTACCTATGCTTGCAGGAGTGTCCGTAGTGTTTTCTTATAATCCTTTGCAACCCAAAAAGATCGTAGAATTTATAGATAAGACGCATGCTACCTTTTTAGGTACTACACCCATCTTTTTCGATTACATTTTGAAAACAGCGAAAAAACAAGAATCTACTTTAAGCTCTTTGCGTTTTGTTGTTGTCGGAGGAGACGCTTTTAAAGACTCTTTAAGAGATAAAACTGAAAGATATTTTCCTCATATTGCTCTTCGTCAAGGATATGGCACCACCGAGTGCTCTCCTGTGATTACGGTTAATGATGAGAATAGTCCTAAAAATGAACGTTGTGTTGGTGTCCCTATTGAGGGTATGGACATTATGATCGTTTCAGAAGAGACTTATGTTCCCCTGTCTTCTGGAGAAGTTGGTTTAGTTCTTATCCGAGGTACCTCACTGTTTTCCGGCTATTTGGAAGCAGATCCTCATCAAGGTTTTGTACACCTTGGAGGCGCAAGTTGGTACGTGACAGGAGACCTAGGGTATTTAGATAGAAATGGTCAGTTGTTTTTACAAGGTAGACTGAGTCGTTTCGTAAAAATTGGCAGCGAAATGATTAGTTTGCAGGCTTTGGAAAACTTACTCATTGAAGGTTTTGGGCTTCCTGATGAGCGCGATGATATTTCTTTGATCGTTTGTGGTATACCCGGAGAGAAAGTCAAACTCTGCTTATTTACGACGTTTCCTACCCATCTCAATGAAGTAAATGATATCCTAAAAAACTTAAAAACAAGTAGCATAATGAAGATATCCTATCAGCATCAGTTGGAATCTATCCCGATGCTGGGCTCAGGAAAACCTGATTACCGAGCTTTAAATTCTCTAGCTCTTTCTCTGTTTCATGGGGACTAAAATGACACTTGAATAGTTAAAGATACTAGATTTCAAGGAAAAGATCTTTAATGAGTGAATGCCCAATAGATTTTGTAACTAACGATTTTCTAGGTTTCTCTCGCTCTACAGTATTAGTCAATGAAGTTGAGAGACGTTACCGTGTATATTGTGAACAATTTCCTCACGCCCAACTTGGAGCATGTGGTTCTCGTGCTATCGTAGGCCCTTCCCAAACTCTACAAAAACTAGAGACAAAGATAGCACAATTCCATCAAGCGGAGGCTGCTTTTGTTGTGCACAGTGGCTATATGGCTAATTTAGGCTTCTGCTATCACATTTCTAAAGATACCGATATGGTCTTTTGGGATGCGTCTGTACATATATCCGTTGTACAGAGTCTAAAAATGATATCCGGAAAACATCAATCGTTCCCTCATAATGATTTAACCGCTCTAGAATCTCTATTAATGTCTCATAGAGCCGTCTCCTCAGGAAGAATTTTCATTTTTGTTTGTTCGGTATACTCTTTCTTGGGAACTTTAGCTCCTCTTGAAGAACTTTTACCTCTTTCAAGAAAATATCATGCTCACCTTATCGTAGACGAAGCTCATGCTATGGGCATTTTTGGTGAGGAAGGGCGTGGGTTCTGCCACACATGGGGATATGAGAATTTTTATGCCGTTCTTGTTACCTATAGTAAAGCTATGGGAGCCATGGGAGCAGCGATTCTTTCTTCCTCAGAAGTAAAAACCGAGTTGCTGTTGAACTCCCCACCATTACGCTATACTACAGCACTGGCCCCTCACGCATTGATAGCCATCAGTGCTGCATATGATCATTTGTTAGTCGCAGGGGAGCTCGCTCGTAAACAGGTTTTTGCCCTTCAAGCGTATTTTCAGCAGTATTTTGGTTTGAGTTCCCAAGGTTGTGGACAACCTGTGTTCTTACAGGATTTACATCGTGATCTTTTGGTTTCCCTTCTTAACGAGGCGAACTTACGTGTAAGCTGGGTGAATTTTACCGATAAGCCTTTTATACGAGTCAATTTCCATGCGTTTAACCATCAAGATGAAGTGGATCTCTTGATTGCTGTTTTGCATAGCTATCTAGAAAAATGTGGTTGTCGGATCGACGTCAATCATGAATTTGACTTTGGGAGACAGTTTTGCCGTTAGTAAAGCTTCATGGAGTTTTTTATTTACAGGCAAAACTTGCTTGCTTTTTATTAAAAATTGATACCGAAATACATCTTTAATTTTGAAGTGCCCACACGGTGTGATTTGCATTAATTGGGTATGAGTATCCAACTTCTCTTTAAGTATGGAGTGGATTCTTTGCGCTTCTTTCCGCGTGAGGTTGGGGCATTTTCCTATGAATATACAGCGAACAAGACGCACAAATGGCGGGTAGCTGCACAATTCCCTCCCAGGGATTTCTTGGTGGTAAAATGCTCGATAGTCCTGTCTGATAGCACAGCGAATGGTGCTGTGATCAGGAAGAAACGATTGAATCAAGACTTCCCCAGGGAGGTGGCTCCTTCCCGACCTTCCTGTGACTTGTGTGATCAATTGAAATACTTGTTCAGAAGCGCGGAAATCAGGAATGTACAAACCAGAATCACCATTTAAAATGATGGCTAAAGTCACAGCAGGAAAATGCATCCCTTTCGCTATCATTTGTGTTCCAATGAGTATGTCCGCTTTTCCTGTGGCAAATTGCTTTAATAAAGATTCATGACTTCCTTTAAATTTCGTGGTGTCCGAATCAATACGGATAGTGCGCACTTGTGGGAAGATATTATGCAATACTTTTTCTATTTTTTCTGTCCCCGATCCACGATATTGTAAAGTCATGGTGCCATGACATTTTGGACACGATGTCTGAGGGTTTTTAGGGGAAGAATTACAAAGATGACAGAGAAGAACATTCGCATATTTATGGAAAGTTAATACCATATCGCAGTGTGCACATTTCAACGTATGTTTACACGAAGAACAAGACACGTTTGTATGGTAGCCACGTCGATTAAAGAAAACTAAGACTTGTTCTCCAACAGCGAGCCGTTTTTCAATACTGTTCAGTGCAGCTTGAGAGAATAATGTTTTTGTCTTTGTCTGTTCTCTTTCCATATTCATATCGATAAGAGAAATCTTCGCAGGATAGGCAGAAGCAGCACGTGATGATAATTCTGAAAGAATATACTTCCCTGATAAAGCATTGGCATAGCTCTCCAAACTAGGAGTTGCACTGCCTAATATTACAGTAGCATTTGCCAGTTTCCCTCGCATAACAGCAACATCTCGAGCATGATAACAGGGATGGCTTTCACTTTGTTTATAGGCAGGATCGTGTTCTTCATCAACGATGATCAGTCCTAAATTCTGTAAAGGACAAAACAATGCCGATCTTGGACCTATAACGATATGAATATTTCCGTTTGACGCGTCTCTCCAGGTTTTATTTCTATCACTGTCATTCAGCTTGTGATGGAGAATACCCACTTCTTTTCCAAAATGAGCTTTAAATAAGGTCACTGTTTGTATTGTAAGAGCAATCTCAGGAACCAAAAGGATCGCACTTTTCCCTAATTTCCTTGCCTCACGAATAGCTTGGAAATAGACTTCTGTTTTTCCACTTCCTGTAACACCAAAAATCAGATGTGTCTGAAATTTCCCTGAAGATAAGGACGAAGAAATTTTATCCACGGCATCTTGTTGTTGCGGATGTAGCACATGGGCTTCAGGAAGGAAGAACGTAAGACGATCTTCTTGAATTTCAAGATCTGCAGCACTGGCGATTTCAATAGCCCCCAGTTTTTCTAAAGAATGGATCGGAGATTGTGATACCTTAGCCTTGTCCATCAGTTCGGAAAGACCAGGAGGAGAGCTACACGATAATAATGTTTTTAAAGTCGCTGCTTGCGCAGGAGATTCTTTTTGAATAGCAAGAATTATCTCCTTAGTCTTCGCTTTGCTTTGCTTGAGTAGGACGCGATACTGCTGTTTTGGCTGTATGATACTAGAAGATATTCCCGGAAGCACTAAACGCAGCGTCCTACCCAAAGGCGCAAAATAATATTGACTCATCCAAAACATCAGTTCTAGAAGATCTTGAGGGAGTATAATTCCAGAATCAATAACACCTAAAACAGGAAGAACTCGTTTACATTCTGTTTGTGTTTTAATCTGATGGACTATGCCATATTTTTTTGCTCCCCGTAAGGAAACGCTAACACCAGTACCCTTAGTAATGTGCTCGAGATGATGAGGGAGCCCGTAGTCTAATACCTGATTGATATTGGAGTTTACTATGACTTCTGCGTATAGGCGAAAGGTAGTTGATTCAATATTACCCATAGATCTCGTTTCAATTGCGGATCATTTTCATAGTATACTGAAGAATAAATAGGAATCCAAGTGCACCCATCTTTCACGAAAGATTGATGATAACGTACATTGGGGATCTTATAACGCATCATTGTTAAAGGTGCTAGACATAAAGACAGCCCCGTATTTTTATGAAAAATCTCTTTATGACTTGTGGATAAAATGAGCCGAGAAGGGAAAATTTGTTGAGTAAGAATTTTTGATAATCTATTAAAAAATAAAATTTCCTCATCTTTTTCTTCATCTACGAAGATCCCACAAGGTATATCCAAAGGTGTTTTTAAACAATGTGCTTGCAAAGTAGAATAGCGAAACTTCAAGATTTCTTCTCTGGAAAGATCAGGAGGGAGAGGAACGCACTCCCAGGAAGATTTTTTTAAGCGCTCGTGAGCCATAGGTAGGGGAGGAGGGGCTTCACTATCTTGAACTGGATTGGATAAAGGCTTGTCTAATTTTTTATCAGCAACAAGCGGTTGTGCCATACGTTTTTCTTGTACCACAGAAGCTTTTATAGGAGCCGGGCTGTGTCCGCATGGGAAAGTTAGAGGAATAAGTTGTGATAGAGAAGGATAATAGTACTCTGAATAGCGATCTATTATTTCTTGCAAAATAGAAGAAATATCAGGATGAGTCATATATATACATAGCAAAGATATCTAAGGATTCACTATAGATATAGATGGTTTATTCATCTATGCTCTTTAGTTCTCCGATGTGAAAATCTCCTTGGCTTTTGCGCATAATTAGGATGGTACACTCGGTGATTAAAGGAAAATTCTATATTATTTTTTTAAGAGGATGAGCATGAAACGTTGGTTGCAAGGAAGTTTAATAGCCCTCTGTTTATTACTTACACTGCCTTGTTGTGCAGCAAAAAGGCGTTCTCATTACCAAAAAGGGATCGATAAATCTACTGTACACGTGGTTAACACTTCTGGAGTACAGTGGGAAAGTTACAATAATGCTGTCGAACAATCCAAAAAAGATAAAAAATATATTGGTTTGTTTTTTACAGGCTCTGATTGGTGTATCTGGTGTATGAAGATGCAAGATCAGATTTTAAATACTACTGAATTTCAACAGTATGCGCATGAGCACTTACACATGGTAGAGCTGAATTTCCCACAATCTGCTAGCCAACCTGAAGATCTAAAACAACAAAATCAAGCTTTAAAAGCAAAATACGGTGTAAATGGATTCCCCACATTAGTGTTCATTGATGCTCATGGAGTCGAGAAAGCTCGAATGGGATTCGAGTACGGCGGTGGTGAGAGTTACGTTCAAAAAATCAAAGCTGCTTTGCGTACAAAATAGCGAATTTCTTCTTAAAGAATTTTAGAGAGGAGGTTTTCCTCTCTAAAGTTCTCATTTTCTCTTAATTAAACGTTCATCTTTTTTGTTGTTTTTGAGAAAATCTCCACTTTACAATGAACTTTTAACTTTCTTTTCTTTCGATCGTATAGAATTTTTTATGTCTGGATTACGTGATAACTAGAACAGTCTTTAGAAAAGAAGAAATAGATAAAAGGATTTAGAAAAACGATGTCTACAGAAGCTGAGTACCTAAAACAAGAAGATTTTCTCCACAGAAGTAACAAGCTTCGAGAGATAGTTGATTTAGGTATGAATCCCTATCCTTATGAATTCCCCGGAACCACGAGTGTTGAGGACATAAAAAAAGAATATATCTCCCAACCTCTCGGGAATAGCGAAGACGCTACTAATAAAGAAACCCCTAAGGTAAAAATCTCAGGGCGTATGGTGCTTTTCCGCTCTATGGGAAAGAACGCTTTTGCGCAGATTTTAGATAATGATCAAAAGATCCAGGTGATGTTTAATAGGGATTTTTCTTCAGTTGCAGGTCTCCCTGTAGATGCAGAGATTTCCCCAATAAAATTTATAGAGAAAAAGCTTGATCTCGGTGATATTTTAGGAATCGAAGGGTATCTATTTTTCACACATTCCGGAGAGTTAACCATTCTTGTGGAAACCGTCTCACTATTGTGTAAATCCTTAATTTCTCTTCCCGATAAACACGCCGGCCTAAGTGATAAAGAAACCCGTTATAGAAAGCGTTGGTTGGATCTCATTGCCTCCGATGAAGTGCGGCAAACTTTCTTAAAAAGAAGTCGAATCATCAAATTAATCCGTCACTATATGGATGCTCAGGGATTCATAGAGGTAGAAACTCCTATACTCCAAAATGTGTATGGTGGCGCTGAAGCCACACCTTTTATCACCATGTTGAATGCTTTGCACTCAGAAGTATTTCTACGGATTTCTCCAGAGATTTCTTTAAAGAAAATCCTTGTTGGAGGCACCCCACGTATTTACGAAATCGGAAAAGTATTTAGGAACGAAGGGATCGATAGAACCCATAATCCTGAATTTACCATAATCGAAGCTTATGCAACGAATATAGACTATCACAGTGTCATGACCTATGTGGAGAATCTCGTTGAACATCTCGTCTGTGAGTTGAACGATGGGAGTACAGTCTTGACCTATACACATTTAAAACAAGGGCCAGTATCCATTGATTTTAAAGCTCCTTGGATTCGCATGACTATGAAAGATAGTATCAAGACATATGGAGGCGTCGATGTGGATCTTCATGGAGATCATGAGTTGCGAAAAATTTTAAAAGAATGTTCTTCATTACCTGAAGAATCGTACATGACAGCTCCCAGAGGCTCATTAATCGCAGCATTATTTGACGAGTTAGTCTGCGATAAATTAATTGCGCCTCATCATATTACAGATCATCCTGTAGAGACGACGCCTTTATGTAAATCTTTGCGCTCAGGAGATGCGGATTTTGTCGAGCGCTTTGAAAGTTTTTGCTTGGGTAAAGAGCTTTGTAATGCCTATTCAGAGTTGAATGATCCTTTGCGTCAGAGAGTACTTTTAGAACAACAACAGGCAAAAAAGGCTTTAGATCCAGATAGTGAATACCATCCTATAGATGAAGAATTTTTAGAAGCCCTGTGCCAAGGTTTGCCTCCCACAGGGGGATTTGGTATCGGTATCGATCGTTTGGTCATGATTCTTACAAATGCTGCCTCTATACGTGATGTATTGTATTTCCCAGCTATGCGTCGTTTAGAATCAGAAAAGGACTAGTATTTTTTTACTTTAGGCCCTGATTTTGTATCTTCAACAACATAGCCGAAAGAAGCAATTTGATTCCGAAGAACATCCGCTTGCTTCCAGTTTTTCTCCTTGCGGGCAATTTCTCGTTCTTCAACAAGTCGGGCAACTTCACTAGGGATTTCTAAGGATGTAGAGAAGGGAATAACACCAAGTACGGTGTTAATTTTCTTCAAAATGTCCAAAACATAGTGGCTATCCGCCTGTGTGAAGTGCGATTGATCAATCCGTGAGTTTGTCTGATGAATAAAATCGAAAAGGGATGCAAGCGCGGCCGCTATGTTTAAATCGTTGGCAATAGCGTTGGAAAAATCTTGTAAAAACCGTTGCCCGCACTGGTCTATACCTTCAGAAATAGTGGCGCTTTCAGGGTAGGGACTTTCTAATCGAGAAATGAAATCACGTAAGCGTTTTAACGCTTGACGGCAAGCCATGAGGCCTTCTTCAGTGAAGTTCAATTGCATTCTATAATGGCTTTGTAAGAGCATATAGCGAATTTCTGCTCCAGAAAATCCACGATCTAACAAATTTCTTAGCGTGAAAAAATTCCCTAAACTTTTCGACATCTTTTTCCCATCAACAAGAAGATGTTCAGAATGGAGCCAGTAACGAGAAAAAGGCTGGTGAGATAAAGATTCCGACTGGGCAATCTCGTTTTCATGGTGCGGGAAAATGTTGTCTACACCTCCTGCATGGATATCAATAGAAGGCCCAAGAAGTTCCATAGCCATGATAGAACATTCTAAATGCCAACCCGGGCGACCTTTGCCAAATGGGCTCTCCCAATAAATATGACCGTCTCTATGTTTATCGTATGCTTTCCATAATACGAAATCCGAAAGGTTTTCTTTGTCATACTCATCGGAAGCTATCCTAGAGCAACATTGCAAATTTTGTAACTGTAACTGAGATAACTTCCCATAGGAAGGGAACTCTTTTATAGAAAAATAAACCGAGTGATCTTGGCCTATATAGGCGATGCCATCATCTAGAAGCTTGCGGATAGCCACGAGCATTTGAGGGATATAGTGCGTAGCACGGGGATAAGCATCCGCAGGTAGGATATGCAGCGTGGCAACGTCTTTAAAAAAGGCTTGTATGAACGGAGCTGTATAGGTATCCAAAGAGATATTGTTTTTACACGCACCAGCCAAGGTCTTATCGTCAACATCTGTAATATTCATCACATGCTTTACAGAGTATCCAAAGAACAAAAGAATCCGTTTTAATAAATCTTCAAATATATACGTACGGAAATTTCCGATATGCGCATAGTCATATACTGTAGGACCACAGGTATACAATTTGACAGGATCATTAGAGGGAGAAAAAAGTTCTTTTGTTCTCGATGCGGTATTATATAAATACAGGTTCTGTCTGTTGTCGGATGATTGTCTCATGAGCAGACTCTCAAAGGTTCTAGATTTATACCGGTGAGAGCGTAGATTAGGCTTGTTTCAAGGTGCTAGACTAACGCCTCAATACGAAAAATGAATGTTTTTGTTGAAACTTTAACACAAGATAGTTTCCCAATCCATGGTTTTCTAAGGAACTCAGCGAGAGAACTAGTCAATTAGGATTATTTAGAAAAAGAGTTATTCTAAGGATTTTACGCATAAATATTCCTAAGAAACACATGATTATTTAATCCCATAGAATATCTGTTTGATTGTAGAAAGAGATTAAAACTTTTAAGTGGTGTTTTTTATTTCGTTTTAATAAAAAAAAGACTATACAACAAGAATGGTTGATAGAATGCCCTGAGAGCATTCTGTGACGCCTAAATAGAACGAGTTGCGTCCTATTCACTAGGAGAAGGAGAGGAAGCCCATGATCCTGTTACAGATTGTGAAGAAATATTCTTTGAAGCAACTGAAGGTATTAACAACGTTTCTATTAGGTGCAAGTTCTGTAAGTTTGCATGGCGTTGTTCAAGAGAGTTCTTCTAAGATTTCTTGGCATCTAGATTATAACGAAGCTGTGAAAAAAAGCCGCGATTCCGCATTGCCCATGTTAATCTTTTTTTCCGGTTCCGATTGGAATGCCTTATGCATGAAGATTCGTAAAGAGGTTCTGGATTCTACGGAATTTGCTCAAAAGATAAACGGGAATTTCATCTGCTTGGCAGTAGATTTTCCTAGGCATTCTTCTCAAAGTGAAGCCCTACATGCACAAAATACATATCTAAAAACTAAGTTCAAAATTGATGAGTTTCCTTCTCTTCTTTTACTCTCTCATGATGGAAGAGAAATTTATAAAATCGGGTCTTTTGGTAATGAAACTGGAGAAAATCTAGGTGAAAGCTTATGCCATATTGTTGAAAGTGACTGTCTACTCAACAATGTCTATCCAGTTATGCACACATTGTCTATGGAAGAACTACAGAAGTATTACCGACTTTCTGAAGAGATCTCATGCAAGGATTTCATAGCCAAGGCTTTAGAATTGGGAGTACGCAATGATGATTACTTCTTCCTATCAGAAAAATATCGTCTTCTTGTTGAAAGCGGTAAAATGGATTCTGAAGAGTGTCAAAAAGTAAAGCGTAAATTACTCGATCAAGATCCTAAAAATGAAAAACATACACACTTTACTGTCGCTTTAATTGAGTTCCAAGAATTGGCTAAAAGATCTCAAGAAGGAGTGAGTCAGGACCCTAGTCAAGTCATTGCACCTTTAGAAGCTTATTTGACAGAGTTCGGACACCAGGATCAGGAAAATGTCTGGAGAATCGAGATGATGATAGCTCAGTTTTACCTAGACTCGGATCAATGGAAAAGTGCTTTACAACACGCTGAAGTTGCTTTCGAAACAGCTCCTAAGGAAGTTCGCTCTCACATTGCTCATTCTTTGGACTATATTCGCCACCAATCGTAGACTTATTTTTCGAGAATTTGCTGTTGAGTGCTTCTGGAATTTGTTGAGTAAAATCTTGAAGCAACTCTTCAAATTTAGGTCGGTGTTTGTTTTTGGGCATGACAACAATTTGACAAGAAGGAAGAGAGTGACGCTTTAAACGAAAGGCCTCGCGCACAATACGTTTAAAATAATTTCTTTTATTCGCTTTCCCAAACTTTTTGGACACAGTTATGCCCAGCTTGCAACATCCAGGATATTTAGATGGAGCAACATGAAAAATCACCTGACTACCTTGGCAGCGAGATCCTGCTCGTGATATATAAAGAAATTGCCGTCTCTTTAATACACGAGCGCGCTTGGGTAAAGTTGATCGATACACAAAACAAAATATTTTATAGGTCGATTAGATTGTGTCTGCCATGACGACGACGGCGATTCAGTAAGTTTCTTCCGTTTTTTGTAGCCATACGAGCACGGAAACCTACAGAATTTCGACGCTTTCTTTTACTAGGTTGATAAGTTCGTTTCACAGTACCTTCCTATTGGTTTCTAGGTTTTCTAGCTCATCGAATAATTACACTAGAAAAAACTCCTCGTAAGTTTATAAAATTGGGTGAATAAGTTCAAGAGGACTGAAGAGATTATCGCGTTTGCACACGGAACTTGTCATCAGCTTAAGTCTCCTGTTGTCAAAAAGTACGGAAGGGGTTAAATTAGTCCCTTTTAGCGATATTCCATAATTTAGAGCGTCTTTCTCAGCATTATCGAGAGGGACCACGAGGGGATAATTTTCATGAAAGTGAGTTCATCTATTAAAGCAGATCCTTCAAAGGGAGATAAGCTTGTTCGTCGTAAAGGGCGTCTTTATGTTATCAATAAGATAGACCCCAATCGTAAGCAACGTCAAGCAGGGCCTGCGCGTAAAAAATAATTTAATAAGTTTTAGGTAAGAACGCATGGCGAAAAAGTCAGCAGTAGCGAGAGAAAATAAGCGCCGAAAGTTAGTAGAGGCGAACTACAAAAAAAGAAGCGAGCTTCGTAAAATTGCAAAAAGCTTAACCGCTAGCGAAGAAGAAAAAGAAAATGCACGTGTTGCACTGAATAAAATGAAAAGAGACACGGCTCCTATTCGTTTACATAATCGATGCTTGTTAACGGGTCGTCCTCGTGGTTATTTGAGAAAGTTCGCTATTTCTAGAATTTGTTTTAGACAGATGGCTTCTATGGGTGAAATTCCCGGAGTTGTCAAAGCAAGCTGGTAGAGAATCTTCCTACCACACCCACGATGATAGAAGGGGTGTTAAAGATTTTTTGTTTTTTACTTAAGAATTTTTAACGCCTCATTTAATTCTGGGATGTTTCTGACTCTCTCCCAGTTTTCCATGCCCTTTTTCCATACCCAGATATCCTCCGGATTTGTGTTTTCTTCAGCGTGTTTGTTTTTGTCTCTCAGGAATACCAGTAAGTCCTCTAAAAACAAAGGACCGACATTTTCTTTTTGTTTATTTAGATAAAACCATTTTTCTGTATCCCTAGGAACCTGCGTCACAGGGGGCGGAGATGAAATTACAGAAGAATCTTCTAGAATAGAATGTAAAATATTATTAGACGGTTCGTTTTCCTCGGAAGAGGGGGTAGAGTTATCATTCTTTGGAGGGAGATCAGGAAGAATAAGAAGAATAATGATCCCGAAGAAGCCGAAACACATTCCCGCAAGAAACCAGCCGATCGGGTTACGATTTTTTTTCACGGCCAAATAAGCGGATACAAACCCTAACAGAATGTAAATCAGAAAAAAAGAAATAGGTAGCATTGAGGGTAGCATATTAACCGGTTGACCATTAGACTAATCACTAGCGTTTATTATTTCTATAGAGTACATTTCTCGCTAGCGAAATAGGCACATAGGAGGAATATGGATAAGCAGAATTTAAAATTAGATGTGAAAGAAATTGAGTTTCCAGAGACTGTATTTAGCCGTGATATAGAAACTCGTGTAATTCAAGTCATTATTTTGCATTGTTTAGCTAAAATCAACGGAGTTTCTCTTTTAGGGGGGAATTTAATTGATACCTTATTCGGTAGAGATATCGAGAGAATGAAGGGCATCTATGTAGAACAAGATTCTAAAAATCATTTAGTCAAAGTTCGTGTCGAAGTCAACGTTGATTATGGTGTTTCTATACCAGAAAAAACTGAAGAAATCCAAGGATGTATAGTGTCTGAAATATCAGAGTATACAGGTCTTCACGTCGCTTCAGTTCATGTGATTATCAAAGGGTTAACGCAACCTAAGGATCGCTCTGAATCAGAGTCAGAGGATGAAATAGAAGAATTATGTGTAGCAGATTTACCCTCAGCAGAGGACTTTTTAGAGGAGATAAAAGAAGAAGTTGAAGAGTAAGCCACTGTTCAGTCTTCTAGATACGTATCTTCAGCTTGCTTAGCCAGCACATGTTGAATGTCTTTTTTCGTGAGCCCAGGGATAGCTTCCAGCTCTCCCTGGGAAGCTTTCATAACTTGTTCCCAGCTTTTAAATTTTTGTAATAAACGTTTTCTTTTGATCTCGCCAATTCCGGGAATCTTTTCTTTGGGTAATAAGAAGTCTTTGTGACGCTTTTTTCGATGCCTACTGAGCGCAAATCTATGTGCCTCATCCCTAAGTTTCTGGAAAAATTGCAATAGCTTTGATGTGGGAGGGAGTAGCACTCCTTGGGGAAACGTATCACAAAATAGTTTTTCGTTTTTTAATGAGCCGCTGTGGTTGCCTGCTTCCTTAGCTATGGAAACAACTTGAATCCCTGTAAGATTGAGTTCTTTTAATGTTTTCTTTGCTTGTGCGTATTGCGTGCGCCCTCCATCGATAAGAATCATATCGGGAATAGATGAAGTGAGCGAGATAAACCTACGAGATAACACCTCATGGAAAGCAGCTAAGTCATTATAAGCAGAAGAGGAAATAGAGAATGTCCTGTAGTCTTTGGGAGACAAGGCGTCGTTTTCATAGACAATGTATACGCCAACAGCATGAGATCCTTGTAGATGCGCATTATCATAACACTCTATACGGTAAGGATAATCAGGAGATTTCAGAATTTTCTTCAACTCCTCATAAGGTAGTGCCGAGGATTGTATAGTTGTCTCTGCATGCACCTGAGCATTATTTTTGGCTAAGTTGAGCAATTCTCTACCATAACCGGTTTTTGGAGAACGTAGCTGTGGCGGGGTATCTTTATTTAATAAAGACGGAAGATCAGGAATATTTAGCGGAATAGGAGTAAGAATTTCTTTAGGCGTTTGAGGTTGGTTTGTATAGTACTGCAATATAAAAGAGGAAAGCACATCGGCATCTTCTTGAGCATTTTCTGAAAACGGGAAATGACGCGCTCCGAGTAACTTCCCAGAACGGATTGTTAATACAGTGATAACAGTCTTTTGGTATTTTCGATAGAGACCAATAGCATCTATATTTTGAAAATGGAATTTCTCTACATGCTGTTTTTCCATAGCTTGTTGGATCAGTTTTAATGTCCGGTAATACATCCCTGCTTGTTCAAATTTTTGTTCTTTAGAGGCTTTCTCGATAGACTTCTCTAAATCTTGGACGATTTCCGAGATTTGGCCTTTTAAAAATAACACGGCCTTATCTAAAGTTTGTTCATATTCCTCATGAGAACATAAGTTCACACAAGGTGCTAAACAGCGTTTCATCTCATAAAGAATACACGGACGTTTTCTTGAAGCAAATTCACGGTTAGAACAGGTGCGCAAAGGGAACCACTGACTGATAACTTCTAAAAGTGTGCGACAGGCTTCTGCACTCACATACGGACCAAAAATGATCTGCTTTTTCGAAGAAGTAACTGCTTTAGTACGAACAACATCTATTTTCGGCCAAAGATGAGTCAGAGATATGGCTAGGCAAAAAAAGGTTTTATCGTCTTTTAAAAGAACATTGTATTTCGGATGATACTTTTTTATTAGGTTGTTCTCTAAAAGAAAAGCCTCCGTTTCATTAGAAACTAAAATTGTTTCTATGTCTGTTGTTTTTTTCATGAGAAAAGGAATTCTTTCTCTAGAATCCCCGTCTTTGCGAAAGTAGGTGCTTATGCGATTGCGTAAGTTTTTTGCTTTCCCGATATACAATACTTCTCCAGAGCTGTCTTTCATGAGATAAACACCTGGAGATGCCGGAATCAGTTTCGGAGTAAAATCCTCTACACGCATGATTTAAAACAATGTGAGCTGCAGCTCTTTTTCTTGAGGTTGTTTAGAAGTCGCTTCCGGGCCTTCTAATTGACGTAAGATCTGTTGCGCTCTCGATATCACACAAAGAGGAAAGCCAGCAAGTTTCGCAACATGTATTCCAAAACTTTTCTGAGAATGTCCCTTAAGAATCTCATAGAGGAACACAGGTTGCCCACCATTTTCCTTCACGCTGGCATGGAAATTTTCTACATGTGGGCAGTGATTTTCTAAATCTGTAAGTTCTTTATAGTGCGTTGCAAACAGTGTTTTTGCTTTTTTCCCTTCAGTGAATAGCAAATACTCTACGACAGATTGTGCAATGGCTAAACCATCGTAGGTACTTGTCCCACGACCCACTTCATCAAGTATAACTAAAGATCGATCAGTAGCATTATGTAGGATATTGGCAGTTTCTGCCATTTCTACCATAAATGTTGACATCCCTTTAGATAGATTGTCTCCAGCACCTATGCGCGTGAAAATCTTATCGATCATACCAATATGGGCAGATTTCGCAGGAATAAACGAACCCATTTGTGCCATGATGACAAGTAGGGCAATTTGGCGGATATATGTCGACTTCCCTGCCATATTCGGCCCAGTAATTAAAATCATTCGCGTTCGCGTGCTGTGCATTTTTATATCATTAGGAATAAAAGTTCCCTTATCTAATAGAGTTTGAGCAACAGGATGAATCCCTCCTGATATCGATAGAGAGTCGCTGGTGTCTACGATAGGACGACAGTAATTATACTCTGCTGCAAGATCAGACAGAGAAAGGATGTAGTCAATATCCGCGATCACTTGAGACAGGGACAGAATTTCTTCGCGCTGTTGAAGAATTTGTGCACATAAATCTTTAAATAGTTGCGTTTCTAACGTCTGCAGTTTGTCTGAGATATTTAACATATCGTCTTGAAATTCTTGCAGTTTTTCAGTTGTGAAACGTTCTGCGTGTAGACGTGATTGACGCCGGATAAATTCTTTGGGTAATAAAGGAGCAAAATCACTACTTACTTCTATATAGTAACCCAGCGCCTGGGAGTAACAAACTTTAAGTTTTTTCACTCCTGTTTGCTGGCGAATGGTTTCCTGATATTGCCATAACCATTCCTTTGAATGTTCCTTGGTATAGCGTAGGCGTTGCAGATCAGGATGATGATTATCACAAAAAATATTACCTTCGGAAATTCTTAAAGGTAATTCTCCTAAAAGAGCACGAGAAAGTAATTCCGATAAAGAAGTTAGACCTATAGGTAAAGTAAATCTCCCTTGGAAAAATTTTGGTAAGGGTAAAGGAGAAAGGACCTCACATACACGTATACTTGCATTTAATGAGTCGCGAAGCATCCCAATATCTTTGGGACCGGCTAACGAGGTAGTAATTTTCGTAGTTAAACGTTCAAGGTCACGGACTTGAGAAAGCAAAGATTTAAGGTTTTTCCTTAATTCTGAACGATCTAAAAGAAATTCTACAGCATCTTGACGTAGTAGGATTTCTTTTTGATCATAAAAAGGATTCACTAATGTATTGCGTAATAACCTACCTCCCATAGGAGTGCTGGTACGTTCCATAACATGCAGCAGAGAACTTTTCCCTTGAGGATCGTGAATGGGAGTCAATAGCTCAAGGTTTACCTGAGATGCAGTATCTATAAGTAGGTGTTTTTGGTTCCCTTGTGTTTTAGGTATGGAAATATGCTCCACGGGTAAGAGGAGCTTATCTTGGAGATAAGAAAGTAAGGCACCAGCAGAATTGATGGCTGGGACGAGACCTTTAAGACCAAATCCATCTAAAGATGACACATGGAAATGCAAAGATAACTTTTGAGTGGCAAACTGATGCTCAAACGCCCAGTCCGCATAAGTAGATAAAGTAAGTTTTAAATGTTGTTGAATTTGTTCGATGATATCAGCATGTTTTTTATAGAACTTGTCGCAACTTAAGATTTCCGTGGGTGCTAAACGGCAAATTTCGTCTACAAGATCTTTCATGTTATCATATTCTTGTAGCAGAAAGGATCCTGTAGAGAAATCTAAACATGCCAATCCAAAAAGTGCTCCAACACGGTTGATAGATACGATGTAGTTGTTGGCCTTTTCAGGAAGTAATGAAGATGAGAGCAGTGTCCCTGGAGTAATAAATCTTTGCAACTCTCTCGATAAAGGTTCAGACTTTCCTTTGTTATCCTGCGCCTCATCCAGTTGCTCAGCAACAGCAACTTTAAACCCTTTACTCACCAAGCGATCTATATAGCCATTAATTGTAGATACAGGAATGCCACTCATAGGAATTCCTTGTCTTTGTGTGAGAGTAATATCTAGATTTTGAGAGAGTACAATAGCATCATCATAGAAAGCCTCATAAAAATCCCCCATACGAAAGAGAAGGAGCGACTCTCCTGCTTTCTCTTTACATTGATGCCATTGCTTCATCATAGGTGTAGTTTTTTTTGATGTCATAGTTCTTCTTTGGGGAAAAGTATTACCTAGAGATTAACCTAGTCTAGTGGAAGAGAACGCCTAGCAATGTTGCTATTCCATAAATTCATAACTGCTGGTTAGATTAGCAAACTCCTGTAAAAGACCATAGAGATTTTGCCGAATTTTCCTATGCGTTAGCCTGCTAGGTTACTATATTTATTCTTCGGGATCAAGATAGGTTTCTCTTAGAGCTTTGTTGATAGCTGATTCATAGGACGAGCCGCCTTTCTTTTAAAGCGGCGATTATGGCATAACCAAGGAACAACGAAGACGATACTCTATGTACACGGAAGAAAGTTTAGATAATCTTAGACACAGCATTGATATTATCGAAGTGCTTTCGGAACACCTCCATTTAAAAAGAAGTGGGGGTACCTATAAAGCGTGTTGTCCTTTTCATGTTGAGAAAACCCCCTCGTTTATTGTTAATCCCACAGGTGCATATTATCACTGTTTTGGCTGCGGAGCTCATGGCGATGCCATTAGCTTTTTAATGAATCATCTTGGGTATTCATTTAGTGAAGCTGTTCTCACCTTATCAAAGAAGTTCCATGTTGACCTTGTGATTAAGATGAAAGATGTCCAATCACCGTTTGCTACAGGGGCTAAGGACGAATTGCGACAGATTAACGCTGAGGCAGAAAAACTATTTCGTTTTTGTTTGTATCAGCTTGCTGAGGGTAGGGAGGCTTTACAATATTTATATCGTCGAGGATTTTCTCCTGATACAGTAGGGTGTTTTCATTTAGGCTATGCGCCTGAACAAACTCTATTTGTTCACGCCATGCGAGAAAAAAATATTTCAGAAAAACAACTGGAAGATGCAGGTTTTATAGGGAATAAATGGTTTTTATTTTCTCGTAGAATCATCTTTCCTATACACGATTCTCTAGGGCATACTATTGGTTTTTCATCAAGAAAATTTTTGGAAAACACACGGGGGAGTAAGTATGTTAATACTCCTGAGACAATAATCTTTAAGAAATCCCGAGCTCTTTTCGGACTCCATCTATCACGAAGAAGAATCGCAAAAGAAAAACGCGTGATTTTAGTTGAAGGGCAAGTGGATTGCTTGCAAATGATAGACTCGGGATTTAATTGTACTTTGGCTGCCCAGGGCACTTCATTTACTGAAGATCACGTAAAAGAGTTAAGTAAACTAGGAGTGCTTAAAGCATATTTACTTTTTGATGGTGATGATGCTGGCATCAAAGCAGCCGTACGCGTTGGCGATATGTGTCAGATGGCGGGCATTGCTGCTATGGTATGCCGTCTACCTCAAGGAGAAGACCCGGATTCTTTTTTGATGCATAAGGGAGCCCGGCCTCTTGGAGAATTATTAGATCAAAGTGAAGATTATCTGACTTTTCTTATCAGTCAAAAAATGCGCGTGTATCCGAATTTCTCTCCAAGAGAAAAGGCTCTAGTCATTGAGGAGACGATCACACAAATTAAAAAATGGGGGAACCCCATTGTTGTTTATGAACATCTCAAGCAATTAGCTTCTTTAATGATGATTCCCGAAAGTATGGTATTTTCTCTAGCGAAACTAGAATCGGGGATGACACCCGCGAAATCTTCTTTAGTGAATAAAGAGAAATTACCGAAAATTCATTCGGATGTGATTATTGAAACAGATGTTTTGCGCTGTATGTTATTTTGTAAAACCCACCAAACTTGTATCCCACATACAGCGAAACATTACTTCACAGCTATGGATTTCAAACATCCGGAATGTAGGAAACTATTTTCTCATCTCATTGCCTATTACGAAAAACACCAAAGCAATCTTCCTTTTGACGAAGCTCTCTCCTTATTAGAAGATCGGGTCATTATAGAATTACTCATCAAACGTCGTATGAATACCGATTGCCTCGAAACAGTGTTTGTACAATCTTTACAAAAGCTCGCAGATCGCCAATGGAAAGAGCAATGCCACCCCTTATCAAGGCAATCGAAAAGTGCTCACGAAGAAAAGCTGTCCATTCTAGAGGATTACGTTCGTCTACGTAAAGATAGAGTCGTCATTACTCTGTTAGAGCCACAGGCATGTTAGTTTCTCTATTTATAGTTTTGGCCTAATTAATTATAAACATTTTGTAAAGATTGAAAAATTAATAAGTTTAATATAAAATGTTGCGTTGTTAACTTGTTAATTTGTTGATTTTTATGAAAACTTTTAAGTTTCTTTTGCCAATTCTCTCCTGGGCTTTATGTTGTGGGGGGGCGATCGCGGAATCCAATCACACTCGAGGATTCATTGTTTCGGAAGCTATGGGGTTAGCGGCTGCACGTCGTAGCTCTTTAGTTGTACGTGCAGGTGAATTCGCTAAGGTTGCTGGTTTGGGTTACGGTGCTTCTGTTTTACTTCAAGAGTGGCAAAATCAGCAGGCAATCGAGTTAGAAACTTTAATAGCCAAAAACGGGGTTATCTAGAGTTTTTGTTCACATTTTGTAATAAAGTTTTTTACAAATGGTGATTTTATATCTCTGTTGTTTTATCCTTTTTCGAGAATTTAGCCGGCTGTTGATGGAAAATCGCAGCCTGTTTTGCTTTCATCAACCTTGATACATAGGGATAATGTTTATGCGTTTTTGTTGTTTTGTTCTTTTTTTGCTCACCTCTTCTTTATCTATGTGGGGGCGGGAGTTGCCTTTAAAGGATCAAGAAAATGCTATTCCCAACAAGTTTTCCCCTCCGCAATATGTACAACTTTCTAATGGAGAAAGAGTATATTATTCGTATTCCTCCGCTTATCAAGATGCTGTGAAAAAGGGCAAGTGTTGTATTTTCGTTTTTTTCAACCCTAGTTCTGCAAAAATTTGGTCACACCTCGCCGATAAGGATTTTTGTTTCCCCAAAGCTTTAGCAGATTTCTGTAATATCGTTGTCTTTCAACGAGGTCTCATTAGTTCTACGGATTATTATCCTAAGATCGATCCCATGGTGTTGTATATGGGGGATTTCCAGGATCGTTTCTGGGAGTTAGATCTTCAAGAACCTTGCGTGGTTCTTATTACTATAAGCCCTAAGGGTTATGACAAAGTACTCAGAGTCATTCCTGCTTCTGTGTCCAATTTTATGGACCCATAAGGCTAAGCTGTTATGGTCGAAAATTATCAGGCATATACTTCCAAATGCCTGATAATTAATATTATAAGTTTTATTTCTATATACTTTAATTAGATCGTTGAAGTTATTATTATTTTAAAATTAAAATGGACTATGATTAAAACTAAGGCTTTGGTATCCTAACCTTTCTTGTTTCACTGAAACTAGCAATGGAGGTGCCTGATGCACATCTTGTTATCAATACTTTCGCTGTTGTTAGCCCTACCAGCCATCGGAGGAGAAACAACCACATCGTTGAAAGATGAAGAAAATGATCAACAGATCGAAGACATTTCAATAAAACACCCCTCTATATTTCACTCTTATATCGATTGCTTGCAATCGACAAGAGAGAAGGGCTTGAGTACTCTAATTGTTCTATACAGTGATGAAAATACGGTTGCTTTCCAACAGCTATTCTCTATGGCCGTAAATATGGAAGAATCAGTGCTAAGTAAATATGCTAATTTTACTGTTCTGAGTCCTACAGGCATTAATTTGTTAATCTATCCCCCTATTCCTGATCCTATGCTTGCAGAAATCGCACACTTTAAGGGGCTGTTCCCAGAAGTTAAAGATCTTAAGGGAACATACTTAATTACCTTATCTGTTTCCGATAGGGATGAAAAAATTATGGATATAGCTTCCATAGATTTGCCTCAAGAGGATTCTGTAAAGCCAATGATTTCTATACGTTAGTGGTCAAATAGATTTTCCCTAGAAGTATCCCGAGATAGAATTTCTAAAATCGGGATATCTTTTTTCTCTGTGTCCTGCTATTGTGGTGAGCATTTTAATTAGGGAAAGTAATTTTATGCGTATTTTATTAGCTTTATTATCATGTTTCTTATTGCCCACTCAGCTGGTCCAAGCAATAGATGAGCCAATGAGTACAGTGGTTTCAGAGGATTGCTGTACTTGTGTCTTCCAAGATTATGACGCAGCCTTAAAACATGCCCAAGATGAAGGTATTTCTTTGGTCATTGTTTTGCTGAGTCGTCAGCATAACCCACTTTTAGAAGAGTTGATTGAGGAAGGGCTTGATCTCAGTGATTTCTTTGGATGTTCACTAGAGGATCTAGCAGTTATAGCAGTTTTACAACCTGAAGTCGGTGATGAAGAAAATTCGTCTAAAGTTCAAGATTTTCAGAGTAGATTCCCATCTACACAATTCCCTGAGGCTGGACACGGAGTATTCTTAGTCACTGTCATTGTCGATGGATCACAAGACACAGTTCTAGATATCACTCAATTGGAATTGTAATATCTTATGCATTTAGAATTGAGAAAGTGGCCATAGATAGGCACCTATCAGGCCACTTTTTTTTTCTCTTAATTTTTTAGAGACTCCCAATGATACGAAGAGAATTTCTCCATAGCCATTACTAACAGATGAATGCGTAAGTTTTTCAATTCTTCGCTGCCACTAGTCACATGAACTTCATTTAAGAACGTATTAATGTCGTCTGTCAGTTCTCCAAGACAGAGGAAATAATCTTTTTTATTCTTAATATTTGCCGATGCATCAAATCGATCAAGAGCGGCTTGTAGCCGGGCTTCTTGCAGATCCAGCTCCATGGGTGTGTGTTTATGAGTAGAGAGTTTCAAAGAAGCTAAAATCTTTTTTAAGCGATTATGCGTCGTTGTAATTTTTTCTAAAGCAGCTCCTTGATGCGCTTTCATGTCTTGAATGGCTGTCGCAGACTTTATAATTTCCACAGGGTTTTTCTCGGAGGTGTCAGAAAGTACAGTAGCAATTTCATCTTTGCTGAATCCTAGCGAGGCTAAGAAGGTTTTTAGTCTTCCCCATATAAATGCTAGGAGATCTTTGATCACCGCAGGTTTATCCCAGGAAGTCCCTTCAACAGTAGAAGGAAAGTTATCCGCTAAATGATAAAGTAGACTTTCAAGATCCAGGGAAATTTCGGAAGCATGCAACAGTGTAAGAATCTCTAAAGACTGACGGCGTAGGGCATAAGGATCATGAGACGAAGTCGGCCGAAGATTTAATATAAAACAAGAAAGTAAATTATCGAAACGATCTAGCAGACTTAATAGAGTTCCCGTTGTGGAGACCGTTTGACCATAAGTAATATGACGTAAATGTTCTCCTATGGCTACCGCAGATGCATGAGATAATCCCGCATGTTTCAGGTAATATTCCCCCATGATACCTTGAAGTTCTGCAAATTCATTAACCACAGCAGAAACTAAGTCGGCTTTACAAAACTCTATGGCTGTGTTTATGTCTTCTTCAGAGGATAAAGGTAGGAGTGGGTAAACTATTTTCTTATGAGCTTTTAACCTTTGTACTTTGTCATAAAGTGAGCCAAGAGCTTCAAAGTAGGTGACGGATTTGAGTTTATCCACAAAAGTTGTTAATGGAGTTTTTAGATCTTGGGCAAAGAGGAAAGCTCCATCGGTGAGACGGGGAGTTAAGGCTTTTTCATTCCCTTGAATAATAATGTCGTTGGGACAGTTGTCACAAACTAAAATAAACTGATTGGTAATTTGTTGAGCTCTATTTTGTGTGGGGAAGTATTTTTGATGATTTACCATTTCAGCAATGAGAAGCTCTTTAGGTAACGAACAAAACTCAGGGTCAAATTGTCCACAAGTCACAAAAGGATGCTCTGTAAGGAAAACGGTTTCCTCAAGTAGACGAGGATTGGTGATCGGCGAAACATTATCCGAGCTATGTGATTTTAACCCTTGTTCAATAATTTCTCTTCGTTCTTTATGAGACACAATCACACAGGCATCACGTAGTGTATCTACATAACGTTCACAAGAAGGAATCTGTACTTCTCGAGGATCTAACTGGCGATGCCCCCAAGAAATATTCGAAGCAGAAACTTTTCCAAAGGAAAAAGGAACCACAGAGGTCCCATATAGAGAAACTAACCAGCGAATAGGGCGAGCGTATTCTACACCACTATCGTCATAGGTCATTTTCTTAGGGAATTTCATAGACTGAATTAATTTAGGTAATTCATTGGATAGAATTGCAGCGGTGTCTTTACGTACTTCGGGATAGAGAAGGAAAAGATAGCGTACACCTTGGACTTCACGAATATCGAACAAAGAGTATTGTGCAAGCTCGCTATAATGACGGATATGCGCATGATGAGTAGCAAAGAACTGCTCACCCTGCGTAGTCACATCTCCGGAATGACTAAATAACGAGGAAAGGACGGGGCCTTTCTTCTCACTCGCTTTTTGTATGGCTGTCGGCTCTAAGTTGTAAATTAATAACGCAAGTCTCCTTGGAGATCCTAAGACTTCTAAACTGTCATAGCCAATATTGTAATCAGATAAAAGCTTCTTCGCTAAAGATTCTAACTGCTGAATCCCCATGGGAACAAAAGTTGCTGGCAGTTCCTCAGAACCAATCTCTAATAGGAAATTTTTAGCAGTTTCAATTTTAGGACATGGAAGAATTTGTGTGTCTACATTCTCATCAGCTTTTCTGTTGCGAAGTAATGGGTAATTTAAAGAGGCACGCCAATCTACATAGCCATCTGCCACAGCACGGGCTAATTGGCGAATTCTAGTGATGTAGCGGGTACGCTCTGTAACAGAAATCACCCCTCGAGCATCAAGAATATTAAAGGCATGAGATGCCTTAATAACAAAATCGTAAGCAGGAACGGGTAACCCTTTATCTAGGACAGCTAAAGCCTCTTGAGCAAAGTCTTCAAAGTGTTTTAACCACATCTGGGTATTGGCAGCATCGAAATTATATTCACTCCAAGCTTTCTCAGACGCCCGAGTAACGTCTCCATAGGTGAGTTCATCACTCCAGAGAACATCGAAAATGGAGTTTTTCTTTTGTAGGTACATAGCAATGCGTTCAATGCCATAAGTAATCTCTCCGCTAATGGTATCGAGAGGCTTGCTTCCTATAGCTTGGAAATAGGTCAACTGGGTAATTTCCATACCATTTAGCCATACTTCCCAACCCAAACCCCAAGCGCCGATCGTAGGATTTTCCCAATCATCATGGACAAAACGAACATCATGCTCACGAAGATCCAGACCAATCATTTGCAGTGAATCTTTATATAAAGAGAGAAAATTTGTGGGGACGGGTTTAAGCAGTACCTGAAGTTGGTGGTAGTTTTGCAGGCGGTTGGGATGCGTGCCGTAGCGACCGTCTTGAGGACGTCTAGAAGGCTCTACATAAGCAGTTTGATAAGGCTCTGGGCCTACAGCACGCAAAAATGTTGCTGGGTTAAATGTTCCTGCGCCTACCTCTAAATCATACCCTTGATGAATCACACACCCCTGTTCACTCCAGAATTGTAAAATTTTAGCAATCATTGCTTGTAAAGTAAGAGGTGGTGACATAATAAAACTCCAATCAAAAAAAACCGTAGAAAAACCCTAGGTGTACACGATAGATAGTGTGAGAAATGAGGATTTTTCTTAAGAATAAGGGCAAAGATATCACTACAAATAAAAACAAACAATACTAAGAAAAGAACTAGAGGCTGCCCTTTAGCAGAAAATACTATCTTCAAAAAATAGTTTTTTAACATTATAACACTCGATACTTGCGCTCTAATTCTTATCTATTTAATTTGTCTTTTAGGCATTCATTATAGTGCTGAGGTTCTCGTTTAAGCAATTTTTTGATAGAGGTATGGGGTGGGACTACCTAATTATCTAACTTTTTCCCGGCTATTTATAACACCAATTTTTATGCTCCTCTATCTTAAGGGAAAGTGGCTGGGGATTACCCCTGTGGTTCTTCCCTATGTTTTACTCGCTCTTTTAGGCCTCTCGGAGCTTACCGATGCGATCGATGGCTATATAGCTAGAAAGTTTTCTCAAGTTACTGATTTGGGCAAGCTTCTTGATCCTATGGCCGATAGTATTTATCGCATTTCTCTATATCTCACATTCACTCAACCTCCGGTAAATTTCCCCTTAATTCTCGTGTTCATTTTTCTCGCTAGAGACTCTGTAATTAGTACATTACGTACTGTATGCGCTTTCCGCGGGGTTGTACTGGCCGCTAGAGCGAGTGGGAAATTAAAGGCGATTTTACAGGGTGTAAGCTTTTTATTGATTTTGCTCGCTATGATCCCGCATTCGCTGGGAATGATTTCTGAGAGAGAACTAGAGCTTTTTGCTTCGGTGGTTGGGTTTATAGTAGCTATCTATTCCGTATGTTCAGGAGCCGAGTACTTTTGGGTGAATAAGAATCATGTGCTACAAAGGGCAAAGTCTAAGGCAAACGATCACAACAAGGAATTATAGACCCCTAAGTAATGAGCAGCCATGGTTGTTAGTCCTGATGGGCGTAACATCCCCTCTTCAACAAGTTGAAACCACACGTCAGGTTCGTGCCTATAGGTAGAAACTGCTTGGGATAACATATGAAAGAAGTCATTGAAGTTATCCGTATGGGAAAAAGTAAAACCATTGACCCCCGCAGCAACGGTATCCGCAAGACCCCCAGTAGAGCGAACTAGAGGCACGGTTCCATAACGCATTCCAATCAGCTGTGTAAGTCCACAAGGTTCAAAATGTGAAGGAATGCAGATCATATCCGCAGCGCCATAAATCAAGCGTACTAGGGGATCATTATAATCCAAAATAATTCGAATATTCGGTGAAGTCGTTAAAGATTCTTGTAAATTGGTAAATTGTCTTTGAGTTTCTTGATCATAGCATGTGCCTGCAATGACTAAAGCATAACTATTTTCCATAGCATGAAGAATAGCTGCTTTCATAAACTCAGGACCTTTTTGTTCCACGATCCTTGAGATCACACACATTAAAGGCGAGTATTCAAGAGACAACCCTAATTTCTCATACAGGGCAATTTTGTTTTCTTCTTTCTTGGTAAATAGGACATCAGGAGACTTAAGTAAATGCGTACCATAACGTACAGCTAAAGCCGGATCTGTTTCTGGATTCCAAATATTTTCATCTATACCATTCAAAATACCACAGAAAACATGACGTCGAGACATGATGGCATCGTGTATTTCATAATCCGAATAATCATTGAGTATATCCTGGGCATATGAAGGAGATACAGTAGTAATGTAATCAGAACAATATAAGGCTCCTTTGAGTAAGACACTCGTGCTCGGATCCCTAAATAATTGGTAATTGCTTAACCCGAAATCACTAATTTCAGATGCTCCAAGCAATTGTGTACTGCAGTAGCCTCGATAACTAAAGTTGTGAATTGTAAAAATTCTTTTTGGATAGCTAGGAAGATGAGGTTCTTTTAATAGCCCAGCTAAAAGTCCTACGTGCCAGTCATGCATATGCACAACATCCACTTTATCCAATTTTTGAATATAGGCAGCAGCAGCAGCAGAAAAAGCACTGAAACGTAGCGTGTCATCTTCGGTGTAGATAGTCGACGTTGAGAAAAGCTCCAATTGTGAGTCCAGTGTAATTACAGTAAGAGTCATTCCCTCATATCTATAAGAGGTGGCGGTCGCATTTTGTCTTCCTAAAAAGTTATAAGCGAAAACGTGCTCATCAAGCACTTGAGAAGAAAACGCAGGGAATAGAAGAGGATAGAAGGGGAGTAGGATTTCAACGTCATGGTGGATAGATAAGGCTTTCGATAAACTATAAACAACATCTCCCAGCCCACCAGCTTTAATAAAAGGAGCACATTCTACAGAAGCTTGTATGATTTTCATGGCTTTCTCTTTTTATAGCTTATCTATGCGTCATAGCAAGCTAAGAACAAAAATCACAAGACGAAAAGGGCGATTTTTCGCCATAACCACTTGATGTTGTGGCGAAATTCTTAGTCACTTTGTAATTTTCCTATTTTCAAAAACTTAAGATTAGATAAACTATAACCTTATGCTGGGGTGTAGCCAAGCGGTAAGGCAGCGGTTTTTGGTACCGTGCATCGGAGGTTCGAATCCTTTCACCCCAAGGTTTCTGTTATTTCTTTTTTTTATTCCCCTCAACATAGTTTCTCGTTCTGTTAAGGAAAACTTCATTTTAGGGAAAAGATTGACTTTTTCCGAGATAGGGCTATAATTTTGCCTCGAAAACTGTTCAGATATATGTTCTAGACATGACAGTCAATGGTCCCTGGGAAAGCATGTTTTAGCTCTGGGAAGAGGTGTTTTTGCAGAGGATTCTTTTAGCTCAAGATTATGGAGAATAGCACATTATGGAGCTCGTAGTTACAAGTCGCGAGACTGATAAAAAATCTTTGCTTAAAAAAATTCGTCAAACAGGAGGTATCCCTGCTGTTATTTACTCTGGCGGAAAGAGCCTGGCAAATATTGTTGTTGATGCTCACGTGTTTAGCAAATTTTTATCTAGCCTAGAAAGCGGTGCGCTATCTTCTACAATTTTTTCTTTATCTTACGAAGGTCGTACGATTAAGGCCCTAGTTAAAGATATTCAATATCATGTGACCTCATATAGAGTGATCCACCTAGATTTTGAAGAACTTATAGAAGATCGTGATGTGAAATTAAAGATTCCAATTCGCTGTATTAATGCCGTGGATTGTGTTGGCGTAAAATTAGGCGGATCTTTAAGACAAGTCATCCGTGCTTTACGTGTCGTATGTAAACCTAAAGATATTGTTCCCTACTTAGAATTGGATGTCCGCTCACTAGGATTGTCTCAGACAAGAAAGCTTTCGGATATTCAAATTCCTGCCGGGCTTCGACCTATTACTCCTCTGAAGGAAGTTGCGGTAACAGTATCAAGAAGATAATTTAATTTATGACGAGTCTGGTGGTTGCCATAGGGAATCCGGGGCGTCAATATGTATGGACGCGACATAATGTAGGGTTCCTGTGTGTAGATAGGCTAGTTCAACAGTTCCCCGGAGTACATTTTAAAGAAGCTCCGAAATTATTTTCTGATATTGCCAAGGTAGAATCGTCCCAAGGGTCTATGGTTTTTATAAAGCCTAGGACCTATGTTAATTTAAGTGGTAAGGCTGTTTTAGCAGTTAAGGGATATTATAATATTGCAACAGACCGTATTTTAGTTATCGCTGATGATGTGAACCAACCATTCGGTAACGTGCGTCTTCGCCAAAGTGCTGGAGGAGGCGGTCACAAAGGGATAAAAAGTATCACACAAAGCCTAGGTTCGAATGACTATTGGCAGTTGCGTTTGGGTATAGGTCGACCTCAAAGAGAAAATGTAGAGTTGTCGGACTTTGTTCTTGGGCAGTTTACTGAAGAAGAACAGATTGGAATACAATCCGTATTTATCGAGGCCAGTGCGTTATTTTCTCAATGGTGTTCTGGGACTCAAACAGCCTAGGAGATCCCTTAAGTAATTTTTGTAGACGGGGATATCTTAGGGAAATAAACTACTCTAGCTATGTTTAGGAGTTTTTAATGAAAGAAAAAACAACCCAACTGTACGAAGGGGCGTATGTGTTTAGTGTGACTCTCAGTGAGGAAGCTAGACGCAAGGCTTTGGAGAAGGTAACTTCAGGCATCACAAATTATGGTGGAGAAATTCTAAAAATTCATGACCAAGGACGCAAAAAATTAGCGTATACTATTCGTGGAGCTAGAGAAGGTTACTACTATCTTATTTATTTTACAGTAGTTCCCGGAGTGATAGCCGAGTTATGGAAAGAGTATCATCTCAATGAAGATCTTCTCAGATTCTTAACCCTTAAAACTGATGCAGTCAAAGAAGTTTTAGAATTCGCATCATTACCAGAATAATTGTTTAAGGAGAAAATATGAATAAGCCTGTTCATAATAATGAACACAGAAGGAAGCGTTTTAATAAGAAATGCCCTTTTGTTTCCGCAGGTTGGAAAACAATCGATTACAAAGATACGGAAACTTTAAAAAAATTTATCACGGAAAAAGGTAAGATCTTACCTAGAAGAATTACAGGTGTCTCTTCCCGCTTTCAAGGTATTCTTACCCTAGCTATTAAGAGAGCGCGTCATATAGGGTTTCTACCTTTTGTAGGAGAAGATTAATTTAGAGGAAAAGAGACAAAATGAAACAACAACTACTTTTACTAGAGGATGTTGAGGGTTTAGGCCGTAGTGGCGATATTGTAACTGCACGTCCTGGATATGTTCGTAACTATCTTCTGCCTAAACAGAAAGCTGTTATAGCAGGAGCTGGAACCTTAAGGTTGCAGGCTAAATTGAAAGAAGAACGATTGCTCCGTGCAGCGGCAGATAGAGAAGAATCTGAAAAATTAGCACAAATTCTTAAAGATATCGTTCTTGAGTTTCAGGTCCGTGTAGATCCAGATAACAATATGTATGGTTCCGTCACAGTAAGTGATATTATTGCCGAGGCAGCTAAGAAAAATATTGTTCTTACACGTAAGAATTTCCCTCACGCTCATTACGCGATTAAAAATCTTGGAAAGAAAAGTGTGCCTTTAAAACTAAAAGAAGACGTAACTGCCACTTTAATAGTTGAAGTGTCTTCTGAGAGTTCGTATGTTGCCGTTCTTAATCCTCAACCGTCTCAAGAACAGACAGCTGCTGAAGAATTAAATTAGGCAAGGTGGGGAGTCTGCTCCTCGCCTATATAAAAATAGGTTTTATGGATCTTTTCTCTCCAGCAAAACTCAATCTCTTTTTAAAGCTTCACGGCAAAACATCTCATGGCTTTCACGAGATGACTACCCTATATCAAGTCATCGATTTTGGAGATAGACTGAGTTTAGAGAGTAGTAGTGAAGATTCTCTTATTTGTAATCTACCAGAATTAAATACGCCTCAAAATCTCATATGGAAAAGTATCCAGGTTTTCAGAGACTATACCCAAATCTACAGTCCTGTGGCTTGGCGGTTGTATAAGTGTATTCCTATAGGATCTGGTATAGGAGGCGGCAGTAGCAATGCTGCTACAGCGCTCTACGCTTTAAATCAACATTTCCAAACGCAACTATCTAATGATGTTCTGCAAGAATTAGGGAAAAAGATCGGAATGGATGTCCCTCTGTTCTTCTCATTGGGATCGGCTTTAGGCATAGGATGCGGCGAGGAAATCCTTTCCTACGATAATGATCATCGTGATGAAAGGTACGTCCTATATTTCTCAGATCAACCTGTCTTGACTAAAGACGCTTTTTCGTACGTACGCCCCGAAGATTTCTCTAAAAGAGAAGAATGCTTGTCTTTATACGCGAGAAACAATGATTTAGAACAATCCGTGTTTCGTTTTCGCAAGGACCTTGAAGAGAAAAAACACATGCTAAAAAGGATATGGAGTCCTTTTAATGCTCACGTGCGTATGTCTGGAGCCGGGGCAACGCTATTCGTAAGTTATTCCAGGGAAATCGAAACAGATCCCTCCACAGCTAAAGCTCTTCATGCAACGATCCATAATAGCCAAGGTTTACTCGTAAATAGCCTACGCAAATACAATGGATGGTTCGAGCATGGTGATAATCTACTTGCAACAACAAGACAATAAGGCGCCTTCAGCAACGGAAACTATTTTATTGGCCTCAACAGAAAGAGTGCTTTCCGCTTGGCAAACTTCGTAATTTTGATCAGCATTTTCTTGTTCATGTGAAGATCCAAAAACACATGAATAAGCTGTGGTAATCCTTTCAAGCGCTTGTTTAAGCTCTTCAGTATTGTTGTCAGTAGTCAATAGTGTAATTGTATGTGTCATAATCAGACCCTCATCTCTTTCTCTTACTTATAGAAATAAAAAATTTTTTACAATTTCTTTCCCACATTCTATTTTCAAAAGGAAGTGATTTTTTAATTACTGACTCCCTTAGTTAGGAAAATGTTTTTGAGTCTTTATTTTTACTCAAAATATCCCTATGGATAATTATAAGAATTGTCGTCTCCTAGGTTGTTTATGATTTTACCTCAGTATTCTTCGTCGTTGAAGACAGGAGCCGCTCTGCTTTTTTTCTTCTCTATATTGCATACATTTCTTACGCCTTGGTTGTTCAGACAATGTCAACTTTATCAGCATAAAAAAATGGTATTCCCAGAAAGGTGGAAGAAATACCTTTGGCTGAGTGAATTTTACCGATTAGTGAGTAGAGTAGAGCTTATTTTCGTTCTCTGGGCAGCTCCACTATTTTTATGGTTTCTCTATTCCGAAGGGTATAGAGTCACTATGAGTTATTTCAATAGCAGGAATTACGTATTTTCCCTGTTTATTGTGATTATGCTCATTCTTCTCGAGTCCCGACCTATCGTATACTTCTCAGAACGTGTTTTCTCAAACATTGCAAAAATAGGTAAGCAATCCCCACGGTGTTGGTGGTGGACTTTAATGATTGCCTCACCGTTGTCTTCTGCCCTTCTGAAAGAGACGGGAGCGATGATTATTGCTGCGACTTTGCTAGTTAGGAATTTTTACAAGTTTTCTCCATCTCCACGTTTTGCTTATGCAACAATGGGATTGTTATTTGCTAACATCTCTATCGGAGGATTAACTTCAGCATTATCTTCTAGAGCTTTGTTTATTATTTTACCCTCAGTGAAATGGGGAAATAGCTTTATTCTAAAATATTTCTGTTGGAAAGCGATCATCGTTATCCTATTGTCGACAACGATCTACTATCTCATTTTCAGAAAGGAATTTAATAACTTCCCTAAGGTCGTGAGAAATCCCTCTATGATGAATGAACGTGTGCCCAAATGGATTATTTGTGTGCATATCATCCTTGTGGGCTCTGTTATTCTCGCCAGATCCGTGCCACTGCTAATGGCAGCTATCTTAATCTTCTATTTGGGATTCCAGAAATTTACCATTTTCTATCAACATGCGATCAACCTTTCTAAGGTATGCTTCGTAGGATTGTTTTATGCAGGTCTGGTGATTTTTGGAGAGCTCCAAGAGTGGTGGGTGTTAGAGCTCATGCATAGAATGTCAGATTTCGGTTATATGATCACTTCATATACCTTATCCATATTCTTAGATAATGCCTTAGTGAATTACCTTGTCCACAATCTTCCCGTGGCTACAGATTGTTTCCTGTACCTCGTGATCGCTGGATGCATGTCTGCAGGCGGATTGACGATTGTTTCTAATATGCCAAATATCGTGGGCTATCTTATTCTACGACCTTCATTTTCATCGTCATCATTATCTTTAGGGTGGCTATTCCTATTTGCCCTAGGACCGTCTATTATTTCTTTAATCACTTTCTGGTTTTTAAGAGATATTCCTGAATTTGTATATTGTTTCTTTAGATAAACATCTAACTCTCTTTTCCATGAATATATACAGGAATTTCTGATCCTAATTTCTGATTGAGAAATTCCTGGCAGTAAACCTTAAAATCCGCGTAGTTCATATTTTTAGCAGCAGCAATTTTTTCGTTAGGTAGGGAAAATCGTACAGACGCTTTTTCAAAGGCTAACGAAAATAATGTCGACCCCATAGATTCTAACGTACAGGTAGGATGAGTGATATTTTTTATATAGGCATCTTTTAAATCAGAAAAATATGACTCTGACATACCAAAGTCTTCCACAGAGGCAGCAACATTTTGGATGAACGCCTTTGTTTTCATGACCAATTCTTGAGGAGTATAAGCATTAGAACGGATGTACAGTATCCCTGAAGGGCATAGTAGAGGTTCGTGGTAAGACGCCCCTACAACGTAACCTAATTGTTGTTCTGTACGTAAATGAGAGAAGGCTATGTGATGTAGCCATGTAAACATCATTTCTGTAGCAACGACATGATCCATGGAAGAGGAATGTCTATCTTGAAGAACTAACAACATAGCGTTGCCTAACAAAGGATAATCTATGTTTATATCAGAGATTTCTTGCTCCTGCCTTTGATAGTAAAAACAGCCAGCATCATATTGTGGATAGCAAGAAACAAAATCCTTAACTATAGATATGAGTTCCTGTTCTTGTTGTTGTGATGGCGGCCCAAGAACTAAAGTATCAACATGTAGTCGGTCAAATAGATTTTTTACAAAGTTGTCTACCTCTTCAAAATCCATGGTTTTTAGAGAGGCAAGCTTGTCTTGATAAGAGTACACATCGTGAAGTGTATAAGACCACAGTTGATCCACCCCAGCACGTATAGGGCATTCTGAAATCTTCCTCTGATATATTTCTAGAAGTTGTTGCTTCTGCATATCAAACTTGTCTTTATCTATAGAAGGTGTGAAAGAAGATAAAATAGACTTCAGTAAGATAGGGATCGTAGTCGTGTACCCAGTAATTTCTAAATTCAACCCGTCTCCACGTAAAGAAGTAGAGAAAGACAGACCAGCTTGAGCTGCTAGGTAGTATTGTTTAACAAGAGTTTCGTTAATAGCAAGAGAACATAAATCTATCGCGATTAAAGAGCGGAGATTCTTTCTGGAAATCTTGGGAGAGCGTATTCGTAAATTTATCGTGAGCTTAGGTGTGGTATAAAAGTTGTCCTCGCAATAGTAGAAGGTAAGACCCTGATCTTGATAAGCTAATCTAGGTAAGAAAGGAAATCCTTCCATATCTGTTTTAGATACGTTTGCAACTTCAATATTTTTCGGAATATACATGTTCGGTTGCGGCAAAGCCATACGCCCTTGTGCATCCGCTTCTTGATAGGCTTGTAGATCCGGTAAGGATTTTTCATAATAGACCATATCAAAAATCCTATCATGGTGTTGTAGGGCTTCTTGCCAATGTGCAGGATGGTTTGTTGATAACACATAACGTGCTTGGCTAGGGTCTGAAAGCGTTTTTAAAATGCTGTGCTCTTCTTCAGAGGAATATTCGGGATAAACAAGAGAGTGATAGGGATATGTGGTTATATCTTCGTCAATAAGATCGGAGATTTGTTCCCAAAGAGTTGTGAAAAGATTAGTGTTCGAGCTATAGCAATACTCTAGAGTATTCATAGTAGTTATGTCTTTTAGACAGTGTTCAGGAATACCCTGCTTTTGGATTTGATGTAAGTAGGCAAAAGTGTGGAGTAGTACCCTAGAGTATTCTCGTTCTCCTTTCTCCGTGAGCTGATAGTATATTGTGAAATTCACTGTATTGTCTGAGGTTTTATAAAATCCAGAATCCAACTCTGTAATGAGTTTTTCCTTTTTTAATAGATAGACAAGACTATCAGTTGCTTCGTGCTTTAAGATATAGGAAAGGGCGGCATAACAGCCTATGGGAGCTTGAGAGGTAGTATAGAGATGCCAGTAGACCTGCATACTTGCTGTAGGCTCCACCGCAGCATTTATGTAAAGTTTCCCCGATGAGAGATAGTCATCAACAGAAGATAACGTGGGATGTCGAGGATTTTTCTTAGAAGGAATTTGCGCAAAAATTTTGGGAAAGATTTTGATAGCCTTTTCTAGAGTTTCTGCTGTGTGGATGACTGCTATCATATTTTCAGGGTGATAATGCTGATGAAACCATTGATGCATGTCCTGAGCTTGAACTTGCGCTAACGTGGAAGCATTGCCACACACAAATCTTTGTAGAGGATGTCCTTTAGGCGCAATAAGTTGTTGAATGCGGTGTACACGACGAAGATCCTGATTGAGATGCATGGAAAATTCCTGGTGTACGGCATGTTTCTCTCTGTCAATATCCTCCTGACGGAAAAGAGGGTGGATAAATAAATGCACAAATTGATCAATCGCTTCAATAAATGCTGAGTTTTTTATAGAAAATAGGAAGCGTGTTGTATAGGAACTCGTATAGGCGTTGTATACGCCATTGTTGTTACTTAGGAAATGAGAAAACCCGTCGGTATCAGGATATTTGGCATTTCCTAGAAAGACACAGTGCTCAGTTAAATGTGCTAGCCCAGGAAAATCCTGTGGATCTGAGGAGTTCCCCGTTTTCACTGCTAAAGCAGCTCCTGAGTTAGAAATCCCTGGATGGGAAATGATGAGCAACTGCAGTCCGTTGGGACAGATGATTTTTGCTGTTCTTTGATTGGCTATGGAAGGGGTACAAACTTTTAGGGGACAATGATCAGGAAGGATCTTGGAAGATTGTTTGCATGACGTTACTGCTATAGATATAAGTAAAGTAACGAATAGTGCCTTCCACTTCATTCTTATAATTCCTCGTACAACTGTGTTAGAATAGAAAATGCTTTTTTTGATCTCAAGGCTCGTTGGCTATGCTTATCACTTTGGCTAAGCTCGTCTTCAGAGCATAATTGGTCTAATAAAATCTCTTCACCAAAGCTAAAACGAATCGGAGCAAAGAAAATGGCTCTGTATTCTCCAATAGTATCTTCTACTGTTGGTGGAGGTGGAAGAATGTCATAAGTTTTTAATGCAAATGGATAGAAATGAGAAGGTCTCCCTGATGCCTTGGTGAGTAATCGAAACATTTCTATACTTTCAGGTTGAAATTCTGCAGGATAAAGAAGATTGTCTTTCGTTTTCCTATCTCTACCTCCTGCAGGGGCTACATAAATAAATTTGCCTCCTTCATGGAGTAGAGTTTTCAATGTTTTCATGCTTTTCTGGTTATGATGAAGCTTCTCTTCTTTTTGCTCCGGAGGGTTGTTGATATGGCGTTTGGAGTAAATGCATAATAAATCACAGCCCATACTAAAAGGACGTGCTAAAGGATCGGAAGTTACACGATCTCCTGCAACAAAAATCATGTTTTCTAGAAGTTCAGGGTGGGTCTTCCCTAAGGCATAATACATCAGTTGGGGATCGCATTCTGTTTGATGATTGGCAAGCAAAATTACGTTATCTTTACACTCGATGAATTCTTGAATGTGATCCAAATGATGAAGGTTATGAATTTTAGATTGCTCATCATCTACAAGTACTGAAAAAAATTGTTTGCCGAAATCAAATAGGTCTACCGGTGAACGGATTTTCTTATGGTACGGAGGGAAAACAAATGGCTCTTTGAGATCTTCGATGACAATTTTTAACCATTGTAAACACAATTCTTCTGCCTTTTCTAAAGAACATTTCCTCGTCGCTGCATCGATATAGTTTTGATGATAAATCTGAAACTTCTGATACAAGGACTCAGGTAAGGATTGGTTGCCAAAGGCTTCTAGTAAATAGGTAGAAAAATGCATAACCATGCCTATAATTCAATACTCTCTCCTGTAACTAATGAAAAGAATTGGTAGTGATTGAGGTGAAGCGAGTCTGAGGTATTGATTTGTAATTTCGCTTTTAAATGTTTAGCCAATCGGATGAGTTCATCATCATCTTGTTCTTGTTTCATAAAACTGGCAATTTCAGGATGCACAACTAAACACAGGTGGGTGTGCTCCTTATGATTGATGACTTTTTTGAGATCGCGTTCAATTTCAATCACCACGCTTTCCGGGGTTTTGATAATCGCATTCCCACTACAGTAAGGACACGTAGTGAACAGTGTCTGCATTAAAGATTCGCGATTTCTCTGACGGGTCATCTCAACAAGACCAAATTCACTCATACTTAAAATCGTACAGCGAGCAGCATCGTATTTCATATGTTCTTTTAAGCGTTCTAAAACACGACGTTGGTTTTTCCGTGACTTCATATCTATGAAATCAATAATGACTAAGCCCCCAACATTACGTAAGCGGAGTTGTCTAGCAATTTCCTCAGCAGCCTCTAGATTGATTTGTACCAGAGTTTCTTCAACACCACTTTCTAATTGCGTGCTTCTACCTGAGTTAACGTCAATTGTATGCATCGCTTCTGTTTTATCGAAAAATAGATAACCACCGCTTGAAAGCCAGATTTTCCTTTTCGTTGCTTTATCTATCTCTTTTTCAATGTTAAAACGTTCGAACATAGGGATAGAATCACGATAGTATTCAATCTTTACAGAAGAATTAGGGGAATATTTTTTGAGCATACGCTTACATTTTTGATAGGTAGAGTAATCATCTATCAATAAGCGTTTATAATTCTTATCTATACAGGTGATAACAGCCTTTTTTAAGATATCAGTCTCTTCATAAAGTAGACAGGGCTGATCGGTAGAATGGAATTTCTCCAGGATACCCTTCCATGTTGCAAGTAAGTCGTGAGCCTCATTGATTAACGCATCTGTAGAAGCGAGGACACTCGCCGTTCGACAAATTAAACCCATATCCTGAGGCATTTCAAAGGAGCGGATGAGCTGTTTCAATTGATCCCTCATATGCGGATCTTCTATTTTTCTAGATACACCACGATGAGGGGAGTTAGGAAGTAAAACTAAATAACGTCCAGGAATAGAAATGTTAGAGGTGAGACGTGCCCCTTTAGTGCCTATAGGTTCTTTCACTACTTGAACGAGTACAGGACTGTCTAATTTCAATAACTCTTCTATAGGAGCTTCTGGCTTTTCATTGTTTTCTTGGTGGAGAACATCGAAATCCATATCAAACATTTGTTCAAACTTCTTAGAGTTCTCCAATACGTCGGAAATGTGAATGAAGCCGTTTTCTCTTTCATCAATATTGATGAATGCGGATTGAATGTTTCTTAAGATATTAGTTACGCGACCCCGATAGATGTTGCCCTTGAGCTGGCGAATTTTTTTTCTTTCAATGATGAGGTCAAAAAGCTGGCCGTTTTTTAAATGAGCGTAGCGAATTTCTTTGGACTCTATATTTAATAAGATGTCGTTTTCCATGGTCTTCCTTGATGCCTAATCCGTATTTCCCTGCTTTTTTCTGGGACATAATTCAGGAATAGGTTTGTTTGTAGAGGCGTAGTCTTAAACTTCCTAGATATTTGTCTACTTGCTGAGAGAAAAATTATAAAAAAATTAGGTAAAAAATTCTACAGAAATGGTTTATTGATTCTTTTAATTTAAAATGATAGTTTTATTTATTGTCTCAATAGATTTAAAGCATGTCTTTGTTTTCTATAATTACCTTGTTTGGTAAACTCCTGTCTTCAAACTCGCAGAAGCTTTAAACATCGCTTTGAGATTTTTTCTTATGGGAAACATAGACGATCTAAAATTATATATTTGCCGACTCAAACTTCCCGGAGAAAAAGAGGTAATAAAATATTCTTTAAGCCCAGCAAGTATACGTGAATCTGGTGAAGAAGAACTGTTTTCCAGCACCATTGATGTATCCGGAAGCTTAGAAAAAATAGATAACGAACAATGGATTTTGTCTTTAAATATCGCTACCGACTTAGGGTTACGTTGTTGTATTTGTGACAAAAGTTTTCTATACTCTGTGCATTTAATGGATGTATCTCACCTGATTTGCCATGAAGATGCGAAATCGGGTGTATTTGATTGCAAAGATTTAATTAGGCAAGAACTCCTCCTAGAGAGCGACCATTTTCAAGAATGTAATAAAGAAGGCTGCCCTGAAAGAGGAAATATCGTACAATTTTTAGAAGATAGAAAGAAAATCAAAGGGGAAACCCCTTTCGATAATTTATAAAAGGTGAGAGATATGGCAGTACCACGCAATCGACATAGCAATGCGCGAAAAAATATCCGAAGAAGTCATCATGCAAAACAAGCACGTCATGCGGCTGTCTGTAACAACTGCAAGCAAGCTTTTATTCCTCATACAGTCTGTACTTCTTGTGGTTTTTATAACGGGAAAGCCGTTATGACTGTAGAAAAGAAATAACAAAATATTTGTGCTATGAACGTGCAAATTGGCATAGATCTGATGGGAGGAGACCACTCTCCTCTCGTTATTTGGGAAGTGCTAATCGATGTACTCAACTCTAGAGCTTCGAACTCGCACATTTCTTTTACTGCTTTTGCTTCTCATGAAGTGAAAGAGCAGATACTCAGTCATAGTACTTATAAGGGATACCCAGAGGTAATAGCTTCAGAAAGCTTTATCACTATGGAAGATTCTCCCTTGTCGGCTATTCGCAAAAAGTCTTCATCCATGGCTCTGGGTTTAGACTATCTCAAAGAGGATAAGATAGACGCATTGATTTCCACAGGAAACACTGCGGCATTGATTACCTTATCACGAACAAAAATTCCTATGTTCCCTACAGTTCGTCGTCCTGCTTTACTTGTTCGTGTTCCTACTATGCGCGGATGTGCGGTTATATTAGACGTTGGTGCTAATGTCTCTGTGAATCCTGAAGAGATGTTAGGTTTCGCTCGTATGGGGTTGGCTTACAAGCAATGTCTTGGGGATACAGAGCATCCGACCGTAGGTTTATTAAATATTGGTTCAGAAGAACGTAAGGGGACGGAAGCACACAGATTGACATTTCGCTTGTTGAGAGAAACCTTTCAGCATGCCTTTCTAGGGAACATTGAAAGTGGTGATGTCTTCAGTGGTAGTGTCGATGTTGTTGTTTCAGATGGGTTTACAGGAAACATCTTTCTGAAGACAGCAGAAGGCGTTTTTGATTTTCTCAGTCATATTCTAGGGGATAAATTAGAGTCTGATGTGAAACGTCAATTGGACTATACGATTTATCCCGGTTCGATGGTATGTGGGCTATCGAAACTTGTCATAAAATGCCACGGGAAGGCTTGTGGCCGGTCTTTGTTTAACGGAATTTCTGGATCTATAGATTTAGTTCGAGCACGTGTCTGTGAGCGGATTTTATCTAGTCTCTCTTAGTTTTTGCGTTTACCCATTTGCGATCTTTCTTTATTGACGGGATCGTGTTGATAGTGTAAACCTTTTGAAAACGAATACTGAAACATCTCTGAATTAGGTTTACGATGATCGAAAAAAAGGTATCCAGGTTTCAAAAGTCTACATTTTCTCACTCCGTAGTTTTAGCAATATTAGTTTCCACTGGGATGATCACCAATAATGATAAATTATATGGTTATGTACCAGCTTCAGAGGTGATTCTCGATACGCTTTCTATGCCTAAAGCAGAATTAGAAGTGCCTTCTGCAGGTATTTTTAAGAAAGAAAAACCTATCCATGCGCAAGGACCTAAAAAAGGAGAAACGGATCAAGAGACTTCTCTTTTAGATAATACATCTACATGTGTGTACAAAGTTCTAGTTGCAGAGGATGAACAGAGACAACATTTAGAAAATACGAGCACTATATTTCAAACATGCAATGTTTTATCTTGGGAAAATCTAGATACTAGGTCTACAAATGCTGAAGCGGAGAAAGGAAAAACCTCTCCACAATACGCTGTAGAGGATCTCCAGCAGGGATTAGCATTCTGCTATAAAAACGCACCAGAGCATCTTTTAGACGCAAATACTCCTGGATTTTTAGGTATAGCCCTAAAGGGAACAAGAATGAAATCGGGCCTATCTTTCACTAACTTAAAATCTACAGCTGCAGGAGCAGCTGTGTATTCTGAAGAAGATGTCCTGTTCGAAAGCTTTAAGGAAAAACTCGTTTTTGATGGTTGTGAGTCTCAAGCAGGTGGTGGAGCTGTTTCTGGACGTAGTATCGCTATACATGGTTGTCATGCTCTTACAATAGCGAATTCTAAGACAGATGTAGAGCTTAAACCTACTTCTGGAGAGAGTTCGGATTTTTCCTTAGGGGGCGGTGCTTTTAACGCTAATCAAGTACATCCAGTGCATAAGTCTCGATTTGCTAGTGGAGACGTTGTATTTTTAGATAATCAGGGGTCTGTTCTCTTAAGTGGGAACCATGCTGACAAGGCTAACGGTGGCGCTGTAGCTTGTGGCAATTTTATTTGTTCTGTAAACCATAGTGATATCCATTACCTAGATAATTATGCTTTATCTGGAGGCGCTGTATCTTCTTCAAAATCTATGGATTTTTGCGGAAATTTGGGATCCATAGAGTTTCTAAATAATCAGGCCTTAGCTTCTTCTGAAGGTTCTCTGTTCTTGGGAGGAGGAGCTTTAGCTGCTGGAGAGAGAATTAGTTTTCTAAATAATCATGGAATACTGTGTTCTAAAAACACTGCGAAGTGCCGTGGAGGAGCTCTTTTATCTAGAGAGGTAAGAATCGTAGAGAACGTTGGCAGTTCTTTGTTTAAGGAAAATACAGCCGAAGTCACTGGTGGTGCGATTAGTTCTCAGCATCAAGTGGAAATTGATCAAAATTTTGGAAACGTTACCTTTGAAGGTAATACCTCTAAGTTCGGTGGTGGGGCTATTTATTGTTTACTTCCTGCGCAACCTGATACAGATGCTCAAGAGCCACGCATTGGATCTGGTGATATTAAAATCGTCGATAATGTTGGAGAGGTTCACTTTACATCTAATGCGAACCTTTTAGATTCTCAAGAGACTCATAGCTATCTCGGTGGTGGGGCCCTTTATGGATCCAATGTGTTAATTTCTGGAAACATCGGAGTGATTACTTTTTCTAAGAATCAAGCGGGTCAATGTGAATCTTCTAGTACACACATTGGTGGCGGAGCGATTTTTGCTCATGAGGTGGTTACACTGTCCGGGAACTCAGGAGAAGTCACCTTCTCTTACAATAAAGGGCAAATTCTTCCTTTGCCTTTATCTCCAACACCTGCCGAAGAATCCAGTACCTCGAATGCTCCTATAGAATCTTCTACACCAGTAAATTTAGGGGTTCGTGGTGGTGGAGCGATTTTTGCTAAGAGTATAAGTGTAGAAGATAACTCTGCATTCGTGTCGTTCTCTGAAAACTCTATGGAAATTAGAGATAACCAGGCGCAAAAAGAAAATCCTTTAGGAGGAGGAGCTTTGTTTGGGCTTGATTCTGTTGGTTTGAAAAATAACGTAGATCTTGCCTTTAGCAATAACCGAGTTTCTGGGGGAAATAGTAGTGGAGGAGCGATTCTATCTAAGGAGGTTGCCATTGCCCACAACGGGAAAGTTCAGTTCACTCGTAACTGTGCGAAATTTCTTGGTGGTGCTGTTTGCGCTTTAGGGGATACATTACGTATTGAGAATAATGAATCTACTGTATCTTTTGTTGGAAATAGAACAATTGCTGCTGGTGGAGCACTAGCAAGTGCCGCAGGCGCTGTATCTATTTCTCAAAACCTAGGGAAAGTGGAGTTTAAGGATAACTTTGTTTTTGGGGATCCTTATATTGAAAATCTTGAGAAAGGACAGATCAATTCAGAAGGGCATCATAGCGGAGGAGGAGCGATTTTTGCTAAGACATCAGTAGTTATCCGAGGCAATGACAATAAAGTGCTTTTCTCAGGAAACTCTGCAGGATGTTTTGGTGGGGCCATTTTAACAGGTTCATTAACCTCAACCGAATCTCAAGAGCGTTTTGCCGCTAAAGTAGAGAGCGATAATACAAAAGTCGTGATTACCGAGAATACCGGAGATGTGATTTTTTCAGGAAATAGTACTACGGCTTCTAAACACCCTGAGCATAATTTATTCGGTGGTGGCGCCATTCACACTCAAGACCTGATCATTAAGAACAATGAAGGTTCCGTAGCTTTTTATAATAACTATGCTCCTACAGGGGGAGCTGTTCGTATTAGTGAAAAAGGCAGCGTGGTTTTACAGGCTTTAGGAGGGGATATAGTTTTCCAAGGCAATAGGAATTCTGAAGATGTCTCCAATGGGATGTACTTTTCAGGAAAAGAGTCGAAATTAGTGGAGGTTTCCGCTGCTGGAGAGACTTCTGTGATTTTTTCCGACGCTATTGTTTTTGAAGATTTGACCTTAAGAAAGGGCACAAAAGATCATGAGGATGCGTTAAATGATCCTACGTTGATATTTAATTCTAAAGCTAAAGATGATGCAGAAATTACCCATTCTGGAAATGTGCGTTTTTCTCATGCCACATCTAAAATCCCTCAGGTCGCTTTGTTAGAATCAGGAACTCTGATGTTATCTAATAAAGCTCAGTTATGGCTATGCGGCTTAAAACAAGAAAAAGGTAGTGAGATCTTACTTTCTGCAGGAACAGTTTTGCGTATTTTTGATCCGAATGCAAAGCCTACTGAGAAGATAGAAAGCCCTACATCTAACGTGTATTATAGTGCTCACGAGTCTGTTAAACAGCCGGAAAACAAGACTTTGGCAGATATCAATTCTATTGGAATTGACCTAGCTTCATTTGTTTCCAGTGATGACGAGACGCCTGTACCTCCTCAGATTATTGTGCCTAAGGGCATGACAATTGGTTCAGGGTCTCTAGATTTAAATCTTTTAGATTCAGTAGGTGCCGGTTATGAAAACCATGCTTTACTAGGTAAGGAAACGGATATTACTTTACTTTCGTTTAAGAGTGCTTCCTCGGTATTAGATACTCCTGATCTGGATCACGCTTTAGAAGAATTACGTGTGAAAGTTTCTGTTCCAACAATAACAGAAGACACTTATGGACATATGGGCAGGTGGTCTGATCCACAAGTAGTCGATGGAAAATTGATGATCAATTGGAAGCCCACGAGTTATAAGTTAAATCCTGAGAAGAGTGGGGCTATCGTATTAAATTCCTTATGGGGGCATTGTGGAGACTTACGATCTTTAAAACAACAACAGTTGGCTCACAATATTACCGCACAAAGAATGGAGTTAGATTTCTCAACTAATATCTGGGGATCTGGGATGGGAACTTTCACTAATTGTGCAACAATTGGTAAGGTGGATGGCTTTACTCACCGTGCCGGTGGCTATGCTTTAGGATTGGATACTCAATTAATAGAGGACTTCTTAATTGGAGGAAGCTTTGCGCAATTCTTCGGTTACACCGATAGTCAATCTTATTCATCACGTAGTGATCAAAGTGGTTATTTAGGTTCAGGATACTTGGGTATCTTCACTGGGTCGTGGTTATTTAAGGGTATGTTGATTTATAGCAACATGCATAACGACTTAAATACGCAATATCCTCAGCCGAATTTAGGTGGATCCAAAGGATCTTGGGATAGTCGTGGTATCTTGGCAGATGCTCACGTAGATTA